>CAOJHG010000067.1 GCA_948435975.1 uncultured Oscillibacter sp.
GCCTATCTGGGCATGGAGCACGAGACCAGCGCTGCCGTCCGGCTGGCTTGGTGGCGTCTCCGCTATCCTCTCGATTTGACGGAAACAGCCGCGGGACGCTACCGGAGCTATCTTCAGGCCCACACCGGGGAAACGATGCGGTGGCTGCTGGAGGCGGAGGACGCAGAGGGCCTGCAATTCCTCCTGACCTTTGCGGAACCGGACAAGGAGACCCTTTCCGCCGCCTGCGCCAAGGCACGGGAAAAACAGTCCACCGCCGCCCTGGCAATCCTGCTGGATGAACAGCACCGCCGCTTTCCCACCGGTGCGCAGAAATCCTTTGCCCTCTAAGGCGGCTGTTCCCGGCATTGGAAGCCCCATGGAAAAGGAGTGCTTTGATTGAAGGATTACAATAAGATTGGCGAGGACATCCTCTTTGCCGCCCGGAATGAATTGTATATGAGCCTGCCTTATCTGGACGCGGCTCTGTGCGCTCTGCTCTTCCGGCCCGGCGGGGAGGTGGGCACGCTGTCTCTGGCGACTGACGGGGAAAGCCTCTACTACGACGGCTCCTGGCTGGGCGAGCGCTATCTTCGGTCCAGGGTGCTGACGAACCGGGCGTATCTTCATGTGATTCTCCACTGTATGCTCCGGCACCTGGGGAAGAAAAAGGGAAAGGTCGCTGAACTGTGGGACTTGGCTTGCGACGCGGCGGTAGAGAGCATTTTGGACGGGCTGGACTATCGCTGCCTGAACACTGGCGCCGTTCCCATGAAGCAGAAATTCTATGGGGAGTGCCGTCAGGACATGCCCGTTTTGACCGCAGAGGGCATTTACCGAAGGCTCCTGCGGCTGGATTTGCCGGAATATGAGCTGGCGCGGCTGCAAAGGGGCTTTCTCGTGGACGATCATATCCTCTGGGCGCCGGAACAGCAGGACCAGCAGGAGCAGAGCCAGCGGCAGGACCAAAAATGGCAGGATCTCTCCGGCAAGACTCAAACCAGTATGGAGACGATGATGGCCGGAAAAGGGACTGGCGGCGAATCCGTACTGGAGCAGATCCGGGTGGCAGTCCGGGACGATGTAGACTACCGGGCTTTTCTCCGGCGTTTCGCGGCTCCCCGGGAAGTCGTGGCTGTGGACGGGGACGCTTTTGATTACGGCTTTTACTCCTATGGGCTGCGGCTCTATGGAAATATGCCTCTGGTGGAGCCTCCTGAGACGCGGGAGGAACGCCGGATAGAAGATTTTGTCATCGCTGTGGATACCTCCATGTCCACCTCCGGCGAGCTGGTGCGGCAGTTTTTGGCCTGTACGTATGCGGTTCTTCGGAGCACAGGGACATTTACGCGGAAAGTGAACATCCATATTATCCAGTGCGACGATCAGATACGGTCCGATACGGCGATCCACAGCCTGGAGGAGCTGCGGGACTACATGGACCACTTTGAGCTGAACGGAGGAAGCGCCACAGACTTCCGGCCTGTGTTTGACCATGTGGCGAAGCTCCAGGAGGCGAAAGCGTTCTCCAATCTGCGGGGGCTGCTGTATTTCACAGACGGCATGGGAATCTATCCGGAGAAGCGCCCGCCCTATGACACGGCGTTCATTTTACTGCGGGAACCTCCAATGTCAATCAAAATCCCGCCATGGGCCATACGGCTGGTTCTGGAGCTGCCGGACCTGGAACGCGCTGCCCAGGAAACCGCGCTCCCCGACGAAATTGACTGGGACGAGCTGCCCAGGACCTGACGATACAGAAGGGACAGACTGCTATGAATATCAAACAAGCCAAGCAAGAGATCGCAAACACGCTGAAAGCCTATCTTGCAAAGGACACTTTGGGAAACTACCTGATTCCTCCGATACGTCAGAGGCCGGTGCTTCTCATGGGTCCCCCAGGCATCGGCAAGACCCAGATCATGGAGCAGATCGCCGCGGAAACCGGGGTCGGCCTGGTCGCCTACACCATCACGCACCACACCCGTCAGAGCGCCGTGGGCCTTCCCTTCATCGAAAAGCGCGTCTACGGCGGCGAGGAGTTTTCGGTTACGGAGTATACTATGAGCGAGATCCTGGCCTCTGTCTACCAGCTCATGGAAAAGACCGGCATCCAGGGGGGCATCCTGTTCCTGGACGAAATCAACTGCGTCTCGGAAACCCTGTCCCCTATGATGCTCCAATTCCTCCAGTGCAAGACCTTTGGAAACCAGCGTCTTCCAGAGGGATGGCTCATTGCCGCCGCAGGCAACCCGCCGGAGTACAACCGCTCCGTCCGGGATTTCGACGTCGTCACCCTGGACCGTGTCAAGCGCATCGACGTCAGCGAGGACTTTTCCGTTTGGAAGGAGTATGCCCGCCGGAAGGGCCTTCATGGGGCCGTGATTTCCTATCTGGACATCAAAAAAGAGAATTTCTACCGGGTCGAAACCACAGCGGAGGGTCTGCAATTCGCCACCGCCCGAGGCTGGGAGGACCTGTCGGAGCTGCTCCTTGCCTACGAGGCCCTGGGACTACAGGCCAGCCGGGAGGTCATCGGGCAGTACATTCAGCTTCCCCGTATCGCCCGTGACTTTGCCAACTACCTGGAGCTCGACAATAACTACCAAAAGATCTACCACGTGGACGACATTCTGCGCGGCGCGTGGCAAGCCGTCACCGTTTCGGAGCTCCGGGCCGCCCCCTTCGACGAAAAGCTGTCCGTTATGGGCTTGGTCCTCTCCCGTCTTGCCGGAGCCGCCAGCCAGTCCCGCCAACAGGACGCCCTCACCACGGCGCTTCATGCCGCCCTTACCGATTTCAAAGAGGCTCTGACAGCGGGGGAAAACGCCTCTGAGATTTTGGACGCCCTCGCCAAGCAGCGCCGTGAAGCTCTCAAACGGCAAAAAGACGCCGGCCAGCTAGACAAGGAACGGCACAGCCTCCTTCAGCGGGAAGTAAACACCCTGGAGGAATACCGCGTCCGCCTGGTCCGGGAGGAATACGCCGGTCCAGAGGAGGCGATGGAGGCTGTGCGGACCTGGTTCGGCCAGGAGGTGGAACAACGGAAGGCCCTGGCGGATGAGACGGGACGGCAGATGGACAACGCCTTCCGCTTCCTGGAGCAGACCTTCGGGCAGGGGCAGGAGCTGGTGATTTTTGTCACGGAGATTACTGCGGGGTATGATACAAGCTGGTTTGTGGAAAACTTCGGCTGCGACGCCTATTTCCGCCATAACCGGGAACTCCTCTTCGACGACGCCCAGCACCGCATCCGGGAAGAGATCATGGCTGCAAAATCAGCACAGGAGGAAGAAACAACATGAGTGAAGATTTGAAACGAATCGAAGCCGTTCTGGATGAAAAGGTCCGGCCCGCCCTTCGGAACCATGGCGGCGAAATCGAAGTGGACCATCTGGAAAACGGCGTAGTATATGTCAAGCTGCTGGGCCAGTGCGCCGGCTGTCCCTCCTCCGACCTCACCAACGAAACCATCGTGGAGGCGGAACTCAAGGCGGCCCTGCCGGATCTGGTGCAGAAGGCAGTCGTAGTCCAGACAGTCAGTGACGAGCTGTGGGAGCAGGCCAAGCGCCTCCTGCGGGATCACCATCTCTAACCGCCGCCTTCCAGAGCACCTGTCAAAAACCTCCCCAGCCGTTACAGCTAGGGAGGTCCTTTTTATTGTGGAGTCCTGCGAGGGCCTGCCCCCGCTCATTCTCCGGTATAAAGCCCCTGTACGTCAATCGAGCCATAATAGCGGCTGAATTCACCGTCTACCAGGAAGCGGGTCTCCATCACCGTATCCAGGGAACACAGCGATTTTTCCAGCGCCTGGACAGCCAAGGACAGCACCGCTCCATCCCGCAGGCTGTCCGCAGAGGAGAGGTTGACATAACAGATATCCTCCTCCTGCCATACCGCGCCCAGACGGAAGCCCTCCGGCAGAACTGGGGACAGCTCCCGCGTTGCCGGACCGCTCTCCAGGGCACGGGCCACCGCTCCCACCTGGGTATCGCCCTCATAAAGCTCCAGTACCCGTTCCTCTGCCGCCAGCACGCCGTTCCCATCCAGGAAATACAGCGTTACCGGCACTGTCCGCACCACATCTTCTTCCTGAGACAGCAGGGCTTCCCGTGCGGTAAAGATCTGCTTTTCCCGGTATGCCAGCTCCCGCCCCCGGACGGTGATCTGTACGCTGAGTATCTCTGGGATCTGCGTCAGCGTCAGGGTAATCGCATAATCCGCCAGCGTCAGAGCCACGCCAGATAAACTGCTGTATGCCACCGACAGGTCCACAACCGCCCGCCGCCCCTTCAGCTCCAGCCCCAGAAGCGTGGTCCCAGAGGGGATAGGGCTTTTCATCGTCTCGTCGTGGGGGCCGCGGAGGAGTTCCGCCATCAAAGCCTCCGCCTGCTCCCGGGGGTCCTCCGAGGGCGTCAGGTAAACCCGCTCTGTCTCAAACGCGCCGCCGCCCACTGCCAATTCCAGGTCCGCCGCCCGGAAGTAAAGGTCCAAGCTCTTCGCACGCGGGGCCTTTTCCTGCCCGCAGGCTGCCCGCACCGCCAGCAGAGTCAGAACGACGCACATCAGCGCAGCCACTCGTCTGGAGGTCCGGCGGACTTTGGGAGACATCTGCTTCCTCATCCCGCCTCTTCTCCTTCCGTCTGGGGCCAGCGGACCGTGAACAGCGCACCGCCTCCGGGACGGTTGGCCGCTTCTACGGACCCGCCCCGCCGCTTCACTGTATCGCTGACGATAGAGAGGCCCAGGCCAGTGCCCCCCGCCTCTCTCGACCGGGCCTTATCCACCCGGTAGAACCGCTCGAAGATCCGGGGCAGGTCCGCTTCCGGGATACCCACGCCGTTATCCGCTACAGACAGCACCACCTGTCCCGCTTCCCGGCTCAGCGTCACCTGCACCGCTCCTCCGGCGGCTGTGTACTTTATTGCGTTATCCGTCAGATTGTAGATGACCTGATGAATCTCATCCTTTGCCGCCAGAACCGTACAGCCCTCCGCAGCGGAATACGTCAAATCCACGCCCTTTTCCTGGGCCACCAGGCTCATCATCCGCATGGCCTGTTCCAGCACTGGCAGCACATCCACCGCTGTCCCAGGCTCCAGGATGCCGCTGTCCAGGCGGGTCAACCGCAGCAGGTCCTCCGTGATGCGGGAAAGCCGTTCCGCCTCCCTGCCGATATCCGACACAAATTCCCGGGGGGTCTCCAGGTCGATGCTGTCCGTCTGCAAAATGGAATCCGACAGCAGGCGAATGGCCGCCAGCGGTGTTTTCAGCTCATGGGACGCGTCGGACACGAAGCGGCGGCGGGTATTCTCTGTAATCTGGAGCCGGTCCGCCAAGCTGTTGAACTCATGGCCAATCTGGGCGATCTCATCCCGGCCCCGGATTTCCGCCCGGTGGCTGTAGGCGCCCTCCCGCACCTGCCGGATCGCCGTCAGCAGCAGGCCGATCTTCCGTGTCAGCGCCTTGGAAAGAATCAGGCTCAGCATCAGCACCACCACCAGCACCACACCGGATAACCGCAGAAGGTTACTTTGCAGATCCGCCAGCAGCGCCGCCTGTTCCGTGTCATACTCGTAGGCATACACCGCGCCGATAATCTGATTCTGGTACAGCACCGGGGAAGAAGCCCGGCTCCGGAACGCCGCCCCCTTATAGGTACAGCTAAACGCATCCGCCCCCATCAGGGCCTGAACAATCTCCGTATACAGCGCGTAGTCCCCCACGTTGGCCCCGGTCTCCCGGGTATCGTACAGCACCCGGCCCGCCCCGTCCGTTACCAGGATGCGGCTCAGCCCCGTTTCCTCCACCACGCTCATGGCGGCGGTGACGTTCTCTTCTGTCAGGCGGTCCAGGCCGGAAAGGGAGTTCACCATCACGGAGACGCTGGCCTGGAGGGTGGTGGCCTTGGAGCGGAATACCAGGTCCTCCGACACCAGCAGGGGATAGGAATTCAGCAGCAGCAGGACCCCCACAATGACCAAAATATAGCTCACTCCAAAGCGGAACTGGAGGCTGTCCCACAGTGAGCGCTTACTCCTTGAAATAGTATCCCACTCCCCACTTTGTCATAATGTGGTCCGGTTCCGCCGGGTTCTTTTCCAGCTTCTCCCGCAGGCGGCGGATATGAACGTCTACGGTCCGGTAATCCCCGGCGTAGCTGTAGCCCCACACCACATTCATCAGGTTCTCCCGGCTGTAGACCCGGCGGGGGTTGCGCATCAGCAGCTCGATCATATCATATTCCTTGGCGGTCAGGTCCACGGTCTCCCCATCCCGCACCGCCACACGGGCCTCTGTATCCAAGGACAGGTCTCCTGCCGTCAGCATCCCGCCTCCCCGGCTCCGCTGCACCCCGGCGGCACGGCGGAGAAGGGCGCGGGCCCGGGCTTTCAGCTCCAGGATGTTGAAGGGCTTTGTTACGTAGTCGTCCGCGCCGCACTCGAACCCCATCAGCTTATCCGCGTCCTCACCCTTAGCGGTCAGAATAATAATGGGCACGTTGGAGAACTCCCGAATCCGCATACACGCTTCCAGCCCGTCCAGCTCCGGCATCATCAAATCCAGGATAATCAGGTCGAACCGGCCTTCCCGCGCCAGGTCCACAGCGGCGGCGCCGTCGAAAGCGCACTCCACCTCATAGCCCTCGTTCTCAAGGTTAAACTTCATGCCCTTCACCAAGGTCTTTTCGTCGTCCACAACCAGAACTCTCATTCCCTCTCCTCTCCGCTTACGGTAATCAAGCCTTCCAGCCCGGCCAGCTTTCCCTCGCCGATGCCGGGAACATTCATCAAATCCTCTGCTGTCTCAAAAGGTCCGTGCTCCTCCCGGTAGTCCAAAATCCGCTGAGCCAGCACGCCGCCAATGCCCGGCAGCTCCGTCAGGTCCTCCGCCGCGGCTGTGTTCAAGTCCAAAGGGGACAGCTCCGGCTCTTCCGGCGGCGCGGAAATCTCCGTCTCTACAGCGGCAGGCAGGTCCAGCGCCGCCCGGTCATGAAGGTACAGTCCGGACAGCAGGCACAAAAAAGCCGCCGTCAGAGCCAGCAGTAAAAGCTCGCCCCTGGTAATTCTCTTTACGCCTCGTTCATGGTTCACGGTTGCACTTCCCCGCTTTTTTTGCTATACTAACAGATATCACCGGAGGCCGGGCTTCCGGTCCCTGGGATTTACGCTTTCATTATATCATACATTTTGGGGGATGGACATGAAAACAAGACGCTTTTTCTCACTTTTTTTTGCGGCCCTTCTCGCCTTCACTTTATTCACGGTCCCGGCGTCCGCTTACGAGGGCGTTCCAGACCCGGAGATTCTGGCCAAAGCCGTCCTGCTGGTGGACCAGAAGACCGGCGCTGTCGTCTACGCCAAGAATGAGCACCAGGAGCTGTATCCCGCCAGTCTCACCAAGGTCATGACGGCGCTGCTGGTGCTGGAGGCCGTGGACGCGGGACGGCTCTCTCTTGACCAGACAATTACTGCCAGCACCACCGCCCTGGACGGCCTGGACAGCGACGGCAGCACCGCAGGCATTCAGGTGGGAGAAGAAATGTCTGTGCGGAACCTGCTCTACTGTCTGCTGGTACACTCCGCCAACGAGGCCGCAAACATCCTGGCAGAAAAGGTCTCCGGCTCTGTGGGGGCTTTTGTGGCGGACATGAATGCCAAAGCGGAAGAGCTGGGCTGCAAGAACACCCATTTCATGAACCCCCACGGGCTTCATGATTCCCAGCACTACGCCTCTGCCTGGGACCTGTACCTCATCACCACGGCCGCCCTGAAGTATCCTTCTTTTATGGAATTCTGCGACACAGCCTCTGTCACCATTCCCGCCACCAATCTCTCCGACGAGCGTCTCCTGCGCAACACGAACTATTTGATCTCCGGCCGCTCCAGGGACTACCTGAACACTGACGCGCACGGCATCAAGACCGGCTCCCACTCCCAGGCGGGCCACTGCCTGATCTCCACCATCCAACGGGCCAGCCTCAGCTTCATCAGTGTCATCATGGGTACGGACCGCATCCAGAGGGAGGACGGAATCTGGTGGACCTACAGCTTTGGCGAGACGAACCGGCTCTATGACTGGGCCTTCGACAACTTTACTTACCAGACCGTGCTGGAAGAAACGGATGTGGCAGGTGAAGCGGAGGTTTCCCTCTCCAAGACAGACCGGGTAACCATGCGGCCCGCAGAGGAAGTGGAGATTCTTCTGCCCAGGAGCCTGGACCTTTCAGAGCTGGAGCAAATCATCACCCTGGACAGCGACCCGGTGGAGGCCCCTATTGCGGAAGGGGACAAGCTGGGCACACTCTCCATCCAGTTGGACGGGGAGGAGTACGCCACTGTGGACCTGCTGGCGTTCACTGATGTGGAAGCGTCCCAGCTGCTGGTCTTTCTGCGGGATTTGAAGGAATTTTTCTCCAAGACCAGCGTAAAGATCGGCTGCGGCGCGGTGCTGGCTCTGGCGGTGCTGTTCACACTCTGGAAGCTGGTGTTCAGCAAGCGCCGCTACCGCTATGGACGCAGCGTGAGCTCTGGACGGAACGGCTACCGGGGCGGCAGGAAGCGCCGTTGATTCCCTCTTTCC
>CAOJHG010000068.1 GCA_948435975.1 uncultured Oscillibacter sp.
GCCCGGCCAGCATTTCTATGGCCCGGTTCACGGCAACAGCGATTTCCTTCTCCTGAATCTTTACGCCGCTTTGACGTTTCGGCGGTGCGGAAATGGCGCTCTGCTTCACCTTGGCCGCGCTGGGACCGTAGGAGGCGGCCTCAGCGCCAGCGTCCGTAGGAGACAGCTCGGTAATAGGGGCTTTCCGTGCGGCCATTTTGCTCTTGATGGATGGATAGCGGGGCTCGTAACCTGGCTTCACGGTGGTGACGGCGCAGGGGCAGGGGACTTCGATCACTCGATAGCCCTCTTCGGTCTCCTGCTTGACAGACACGCCGCCGTCAATGGGGGTTAGGGCCAGCACGTTCGTGACAACAGGGATGTTCAGGGCCTCGGCAAGCTGAGCGCCTGTGACGCCGCAGGCTTTGTCGGTGGACTCCACGCCGCAGAAAATAACGTCAAAGGTGCCGGCCTTCTGGGACGCTTTCGCCAGCAGGTGCGCCATGCCCAGAGAATCGCAGGCGGCGGACTCGTTCAGGCGGACGGCGGTATTTGCGCCCACGGCCAGGCAGCTCCGCAGAGACGGCACGACCTCTTCTCCGCCTACTGCCAGGACGGTGACGGTTCCGCCGTGCTCCTCCTTGAAGCGGGTGGCCATTTCAAGGGCGTAGGTGTCGAAAGCGTTGACTACCGGCGTGATGCCATCCAGCTTGGGCGCACCGTTCTCATCCAGCGTCACAGTGACAGAATCATCCGGCACCTGCTTGATACAGACTAACAATTCCATAAGCTCATCCTTTCCTTTTGGACCCCATTCCAATCCAGTCCGCTTGCCGCGGGGGGGCGCAAAGGGACTCCGTCCCTTTGCAATCCCGGCCAGAGGGAAGGGTCCCTCTGGACTCCCTCAGGATTTCTTTTTTGGGCAGGGGATGGGGTGGGGGGTGGTTTCAATGATTGGGGTCTTTTAGAAACGGCCGATTACGCTCTTGCCAATGACCATCCGCTGAATCTCGTTCGTGCCCTCGAAAATCTGGAAAATCTTTGCGTCGCGCAGCAGCTTTTCTACGGGATACTCACGGCTGTAGCCATAGCCGCCCAAAATCTGGATGGCCTCCAGGGCGTTTTGCACCGCTGCATCGCCTGCGTAGCATTTCGCAATCGCGGATTCCTTGCTGTAGGGCTGGCCAGCATCCATCAGTCTGAGCGCATGGGCCACCATCTGACGTGCTGTCTCCGTGCGGATTTCCATGTCGGCAACCTTGAACTGAAGCGCCTGGTTCTTCAAAATGGGCTTGCCAAAGGTTACGCGCTGCTTGCCGTATGCCACCGCCTCGTCAATGCACCGCTGGGCGATTCCCACCGCGCAGCAGCCAACCCACGTGCGGGACATGTCCAGAGTCTTCATGGCGATTTTGTAGCCCTCGCCTTCTGCGCCCATCAGAGCGGAAGCGGGGATGCGGCAGTCCTCCAGGACCACATCACAGGTATTGGAAGTGCGGATGCCCATCTTGTTTTCGTGGTTGCCGGTGGACAGGCCCGGAGTCCCTGCGTCTACCAGGAAAGCGGACATGCCCTTTACGCCTTGGCTCTTGTCTGTCATTGCTGTGACTACGTAGAAGGAAGCTACACCGCCGTTGGTGATGAAGCACTTCCGGCCATTGAGCACATACTCGCCGCCATCAAGGACAGCGGTGGTCTTGCTGTTGCTGGCGTCGGAACCCGCCATGGGCTCGGTCAGGCAGAACGCGCCGTGCTTGCCCTCAATCAGCAGGTCGCAGCAATGCTGTTTGTGCTCCTCGCTGCCGCCAATCAGAACCGCTTTCAGGGCCAGATTGCTCGCCGTGATGGTGCTGGCGAAACCTGCGTCTGCCTTCGCCATCTCTTCCATCAGCGCCGCCACGGTGATTCGCTCCAGGCCGGGGCCGCCGTACTCCTCAGGCACTTCCAGCGCGTTCAGGCCCATCTCCGCCGCCTGTGCATAGATGTCCTCGGGCCACTCGCCGCTGACATCAAATTCCTTGCACTGCTCCTTGACTTCCTTTTCGCAGAATTCCTTGACGGTTTGCAGAAGGTCCTGGTCCTCAGGATTGATGAAGTATGCCATAATTATCCACCTCATAAATTTATTTTAGTGTCTTGCAGGACTTTGGGGAAATATGCCCTGGCCTGCCCCTGAGCCGGATTTCAGTGCGGGACAGGCGGGCTTTCTGGGGAACGTGTTTCTTACAGCTTATAGCAGACCTTGCCGGGATTCAGGATCAGGTTCGGGTCAAAAACCTTTTTGATGCTCTCCATCAGGGCCATGTTCACCGCGCCCACAGACTCCGCCAGGAATGGGACCTTGCCATGACCGATGCCGTGCTCGCCGGAGACCTGTCCGCCCAGCTCTGTAGCCTTGGCATACAGGGCCTCCATGAACTTTTCTGCTCGCTTGAGGAATTCGTCTTCCTCCAGGTCGTTGGAGCAGCAGTAGATGTGCAGGTTGCCGTCGCCCGCGTGACCAAAGCTCTTCACTGTCAGGCCGACCTCTTCCTCCAGGGACTTTACATACACCAGGAAGGGGGCAATCTGGGTCACGGGAACTACCACGTCACATTCGTCCAGAAGCTTGGTATCCGCCATGATAGCCTCCAGGAAGCTGCTCCGCGCTGCCCAGGCGTCCCGCTTCAGGGCCGGAGTATCCGCAACCAGCACATCGATGGCGCCCGCTTCCAGCACGACCTCCGACGCCCGCTCAATCACTGCGTCCAGCTCGTCGGCAGAGTTGCCGTCAAATGTTACCAGCAGGTATGCCTCGGCCTCGACGCCGTCCAGCTTCCGGGGGAAGACCTGCTTGCCTACGTAGGCTTCGGAGGAAATGACAATCTCCTTGCCCATGAATTCCAGGGCCTGAGGATTCAGATGGTTCATAAAGAAGGCGGGAACCGTGCCGATGCAGGATTCCATGTCGGGATAGGGGATAATCAGGCTGATGGTCTCCTTGGGCTGGGGAATCAGCTTGAGGGTCAGTTCGGTGATAATGCCAAGGGTGCCCTCGGAGCCAATCATCAGATGCAGAAGGCTGTAGCCGGAACTGGTCTTGGAGACGGAACTGCCCAGCTTGATAATTTCTCCGGTGGGGAGGACCACGGTCATAGCCTTCACATAATCCCGGGTGCAGCCGTATTTGACCGCCCGCATCCCGCCAGCGTTGGTGGAGACATTACCGCCCAGGGTAGCGAACTTTTCACCGGGATCGGGGGGATAGAGAAGACCCTTGGCGGCGGCGTCCTCGGCCAGCGTGTTCAGCAGCACGCCGGGCTGAACGGTGACGGTGAAATTTTCCTCGTCATAGCGGAGAATCTGGTTCATCCGGGTAGTGACCAGCAGCACGCCGCCGTGAATGGGCACTGCGCCGCCCACAAGACCTGTACCAGCGCCCCGGGGAGTGACGGGAATATGATTCTCATTGCAGAGCTTCATGACCGCCGCAACCTCTTCTGTAGTTGCCGCTTCCACTACCGCTTCGGGAACGGCCTTACCATAGATGGGCATTTCGTCGTGGGCATAGTCGGGGTTGATGTCGCCGCCGGTGAAGACCCGGTTGGGGGCGATTGCGGACAACTGCTGAATGAGCGCGGGGGTCAGAGTCTGGTAATTCATAGTGCTGCATCCTCCTGTATTTTAATCAAAGCTGGGGTGTCGGAATTGGTCCTACCAATTTGATAAATCCATCATAACCCTGTCAAGAGATTTTGTCCAGTCCAAATTTGTAGGACCAATTGTGAAATTTCCGATTATGTTGGTGAAAAGTTCGAAAATACCTCTGGTTAACGATTACGCGAAACAAAAAACCGGATAAAAAGTGAAAAACTATTCGGTTTTGGTGAAAATGACAAACTTTCTGGCCCTTTTCTGTGCAAAATAGAAACAGAGCGCACGCCGTCTGACGCACGCCCTGCTGTCTGAATGGAATCTTTGAAGCGGATGCTTACAGGTCCTTCGACTCGGGGAGTCCAGCCTTGCTCCAGCCGCCGTCGGTAAAGATGGTCTGGCCGGTGATGCCGCTGGCTTCGTCAGAAGCGAGGAAGGCGACTGTGCTGCCAATCTCTTCGGGGAGCAGAAGACGCTTCATGGGGATAACCTTCATGATATTCTCAATGTCGATAATGCCATCGTCAATGCCCTTCTGGATCATCTCAGTCATGACATAGCCGGGAGCCACGGCATTGATGCGGATATTGAACCGGGCCCATTCCACGCCAAGCGTCGCAACCAGGCCGTTAACCGCCGTTTTGGAGATGTTGTAGGCGGAGCGCTGGCTTGTGTAGCACTGGGAGTTGCCGGAGGAGATGCAGACGATGCTGCCGCCGCCCTGCTCCTTCATATGCCGGGCGGCCGTGCGGGAAGCCAGGTAGTAGGCCCGCATATTCACATTGATGACCTTGTCGAAGTCCTCCAGCTTGAACTCCGTGGCCCACTGGCGAATCTGGATGCCCGCATTGTTGACCAGAATATCAATCCGGCCATATTTCGCGGCTACGTCGTCCACCATCTTTTCCACGGCGGCGGCGTCGCTCAGGTCCACCATCATGGCCTCAATAGGACCCAAAGGGCTGAGTTCGGCTACAGCGTGGTCGGCGTCTTCCTTGTTCTTGCCGCCGACGATGATGACCGTAGCGCCCTCTTCCAAGAAGCGCTTGGCAATGCCCTTTCCAATGCCCCGGGTGCCGCCGGTGACAAGCGTGATCTTCCCCTGAATGCCTTTCATAACCATCTTCTCCTTTCGTATTTGTGGGACCGCGAAAACCCCGCGGTCCCACATGCTCTATTCTGCCTTTTTTTACTGCTGGGAAGCCAGCCAGGCCTTCGCAGCCTTGTCGGTGTCCAGGATGGCCTGCTGGAACTGTTCCCGGGTGATGGGGGTGGGGACATAGTTCCAGTTGCCCATAGTGACGCACTTATCCAGCAGGGTGGGCAGGTCGGACTCCTGAAGCTCGATAGCCTCCATGGTCATGGGGAGTCCCAGGGCCTTGTAGAAGGGGAAGAGCTTATCGCGCTGTTCAAGCTGCCCGTCCAGAGTCAGCAGGACCAGGATGCCCAGGGAAACCACTTCGCCATGAAGATGCTTGTGGGCGCCGGGGCAGACGGTGCAGCCATAATAGAAGCAGTGGGCCAGGGAGTCGTTGTAGAAATAGTCCTCCTTGGTGGTTTCCACAGTCAGGTTGGAGACCATACCGGCAGTGATGACGATGCCCAGGACCACCTGCTGAAGCTCATAGCCGTCCTCGTGGTTCCGAATCTGCTCCATGGCCTTTTCGCCGAACTGGAGGAAGGCGGAGGTGCAGCAGCGGGCAATGTTCACGCCCATAAGGGGAGCGTGCTGAATCTTGAAGCTGGCCAGGTCATTCCGTGCGGCCATTTCGGACTCAAATTCTTTAGCCAGGGAATCGCCGATGCCGGCCCACATGTACTCGGCGGGGGAGTTGGCGACAATCTCGCTGTCCATGAAGGTGTGGATGGCGCAGCGCTTGGGGTAGTACAGGTCCTTCATGGCGCCGTCGGGATAGTACATGACGCAAAGGGTGGTGCAGGCGGCGCAGTTGGAAGCTAGGGTGGGGAAGGTGAAAATGGGCTTATCCAAATGTCCCGCGGCGCACTTGGCGGTATCCAAAGCCCGGCCTCCGCCAATGCCGAAGATCATGTCGGCGTTCTTGACTTCGTCCATCGCCTCCAGCATGGCCGCGTTCTCGTAGGAAGCCTCGCCGCCGAACCAGATGGGCTCAGTCAGCTCCAGGTCCGTGCCCGCCAGAGCCGCCTTGATTTTGGGGAGCGCCACAGAGACGGAAATCTTACCGCCAATCACCGCGACCTTCTTGCCATAGGGACGGGCGATGGTGTAGATTTCCTTGTAGCAGTCAGGGCCGATGCTCCAAGCGGGCAGGTAGAGAGTGGTAGTGCTCATGATGATTGTCCTCCTTAATCATATGTCGTAGTGTGGAAGCAATGGTTGGAAATTCCAGTCGTCTGCAAGATACTAAAACTATCATAACAGGGGCGAAAAACGGTTGTCAATATACAAAATGCAGTACTAATATCATTTTTCTTGTGCAAAACAACCGAGGAAAGAAGCCCTTACTCAGTGATAATGAGGGCAATCATCTCCACTGGTTCAGTCCCCCGGTTCTCCAGGCCGTGGCCTTCACCGTAGCCGGTCGCGCCGACGTCGCCGGGGTGAAGGAGGACCTCCGTGCCGTTGTCGTTGAACACAGCCTCTCCTTTGATGATGTAGTAGAATTCAGTTTCGTGCTCGTGGGTATGGTAGCCGATGGAGCAGCCGGGGGCCACCGTAGTGTGGGTGAAAAGACGGCCGTGGTGATAAAGTCCTTCCTTGTCTGTGAGGTCCTTGACATGGATCAGGCCCTTTCCCTCCCAGACGCAGACATCCTTTCTGGGGCAGTGTTCGGAACGTGTGTACATGATGACCTTCCCTTCTCTTGCGGGCTGCGCTTTGACGAACCCGCCAATGATGGAAACAGCCAGGCGGCGT
The DNA here is from genome assembly GCA_948435975.1 of uncultured Oscillibacter sp. Lineage (GTDB taxonomy): Bacteria > Bacillota > Clostridia > Oscillospirales > Oscillospiraceae > Oscillibacter. The sequence continues at coordinate 6,509 of CAOJHG010000068.1, forward strand.
TTCTTGTAATTTATCATAACAGAGGCTGTTCAGAAAGTCCAGGGCTTCCGGGGCAAAAGAGCGTTTATGAAAAGTAAGGGACAATTGTTGACAACTGAGGCGGCAGAAAAAGCGGAAAAGAAAAGGAACCCTTTGGGGGACACTTCGTAAGGAAGTGTCCCCCAACACTATTTGTTAAGCCAGCCGATAGTGATTGGATTGCAGGGATATTCAACATATCGGAGGAAAATATCATGGAAAAGTCTGCATTTGAACGAATGAACGGGACTTACCGTCAGGAAGGAGATTATTTTCTCCCAAACCTCGCTGTGCCGGAAAGTGTTCCCATAGGTATCTGGGGCCAGCGCAGGCGGCATTACCTACGAGAACACAGGAAAGCTCTTTACAACGCCTTGCTACTCAGCGGAAAACTGGATATCCATCTGGCTGACACCAACCAACAGGCGGAAGATGTATTTTCTCAGCTTGTGAAGCAGATGGCAGAGCAAGAGGGTATCACTGAACAGCTTAAAGCGGATAGCCAGATGGAATGGGTGGGCCAAATGAACAATATTCGTTCTGCGGCAGAAGAAATAGTGAACACAGAAATTATATTTGCCTAAATGAACGGCGCTCATGCTCACGAACAATATCGTGTGCATGGGCGCTTTATTAAAACGGCTTGACTAATTTCGTTCAAACGAATATAATGATGGTGAAATATAGTAGATTTTGAAACAGTTTGAGGTGTCAAACGTGAACGGATTTATTACAGCCCAAGAAGCTGCCGAAAAATGGGGCGTAACACCGCGGCAAGTCCAAATTCTTTGTAAAGAGGGGCGAATTGCTGGGGTAGTGCGTATGAGCCGGATTTGGATTATACCAAAAGACGCAAAGAAACCAACGGGAGATAAAAGGCGCAATACGGGAGGAAAAGATGATGCTACAAAGCACCATGTTTGAACAACAAAAAATAGACTTATCCTCCGCACCGTGGACAATGCACGAATTTTTTGCTGGGAGCGGACTTGTGGCCTATGGTTTGAGGGGGATGTTTGCGCCTGTTTGGGCTAACGATATCAGCGAGCAAAAAGCAACTGTTTATGAAGCGAACTTTGGTGATAACTATTTTGAACTTGATGATATCAAAAATATTCGAGGATATGATTTACCGTACGCCCATTTGTCGTGGGCCAGCTTTCCCTGCCAGGATTTGTCATTGGCCGGTTCATTGGGTGGTATCCATGCGTCGAGAAGCGGACTTGTATGGGAATGGTTGCGCGTTTTAGATGAAATGGAAAGGCGTCCCAAAATTTTGCTGTTAGAAAATGTAGTTGGGCTACTTTCTACGAATAACGGTGATAACTATCGTGTTCTTCACACCGCCCTTGTCGAGCGTGGTTATGATTGCGGAGCAATCGTGTTAAATGCCTCGCATTTTGTTCCACAGTCCAGGCCAAGGGTATTTGTCCTCGCTGTGGAACATGACTGTCAAATCCCAGGTGAGTTAGTTGGCGACGGCCCATGTTGGTTACATCCTAAAACAGCGATTGAGTTGGGCCGTTCTTTACCGCAATGGATATGGTGGAAAACGGGAAAGCCTCCGCGCCGCGATAAAACCCTAAAAGACATTGTGGAAGATACCGCCCCTTTTGATAAGGATAATGTGCTTCGGCTTGTGCCAGAACGACATCAAACTAAGCTGAATGACCATAGTGCTGTTTATGCCACAGGCTATCGCCGGACTCGACATGGCGAACAGCAGCTTGAATTGCGCTTTGATGGAATTGCGGGGTGTCTACGGACTCCCGAGGGCGGGAGCAGCAAGCAATATTTAGTAGTCAAAAAGGATGGAATGACCCATGCACGATTGTTAACCGTCCGCGAGGCCGCTCGGCTTATGGGAGCCCCAGATAGTTTTATTTTACCTGGTAGCTATAACGATGGGTATAAAGCGATGGGCGATGCGGTAGCGATGCCCGTAGCGCAGTTTATTGGAGAACGTTTCTTAATAAAAATTGCGGAGGCTGTGTACGATGATT
>CAOJHG010000069.1 GCA_948435975.1 uncultured Oscillibacter sp.
GTGTATCGGAGCGGTGGATGACGCGGCGACGGCCCAGGCGGTGTCTCTGGCGTATCGGAGTCTGGCGCTGACAGGCCGGGATTTTGTGCTGGAGGCAAGCCATATGGGTTTCGTGGCGGGACTTCTGGACGCGGTAGGGGCTCCCGATGCGGCGCGGCCCAGGCTCCTGACCTGCATCCGGGACCGGAACCAGCATGAGCTTCAATCCGCGGCGTCGAAGGCGGGCCTCTCCAGGCAGGGTACGGACGCGCTCTGCCGCCTGAGCAGTTTGTCGGGAGATTGGGAAATGGTCCTGGAGGCGGCGGAACCGCTGGCACTGAACGCTTCCATGGGTGCAGCTCTGACAGAACTGCGGACCTTGTGCCAGGCCCTGGCAAATGAGGGAGAGCGGCTTCGTCTGGACCTGTCTCTGGTGAACGATATGGAGTATTACAACGGCCTGGTTTTGCAGGGATATCTTGCAGGCCTGCCTCGTGCGGTACTCAAGGGCGGACGCTACGATCCCTTGGCGGCCCAGTTCCGTCCGGGAGCCAAGGCGGTGGGATTCGCGCTGTACCTGAATGAGCTGGACCGCCTGAGCGACACAGCGCCTGATGAGCAGGAAAAGACCATGCTGAATGTGGCTCTGCCCAAGGGACGGTTAGGCGACAAGGCTTACAATCTCCTGGCAGATGTGGGATATGGCTGCCCTGAGGACTATAACGACACACGGAAACTGGTTGTGGAGAACCCCGCCGCCGGTATCCGCTACTTTCTGGTGAAGCCCAGCGACGTGGCGATTTACGTGGAGCATGGCGCGGCGGATATCGGCATTGCAGGCAAAGACATCCTGCGGGAATCCGGCGCGGACGTTTACGAGCTGCTGGACACAGGCTTAGGCAGGTGCCGCATGTGCGTGGCAGGCCCTGAGGATTTTCAGGATGATCCAGGCCGGTCTCTGCGGGTGGCGACAAAATTCGTGAACATTGCCAAGGACTACTATGCCGCCCAGGGCCGGGACATCGACATCATCAAGCTGAACGGTTCCATTGAGCTGGCTCCTATACTGGGTCTGAGTGACGTGATCGTGGACATCGTGGAGACTGGGACAACCTTGAAAGAGAACAACCTGCGGGTCCTGACGGAGTTCCTGCCCATCTCGGCGCGGTTCATCGCCAACCGGGCCAGCTATCAGTTCAAGCGGGAAAAAATCGACGCGCTTATCAAGAAGCTGACGGAGGTGACCCAGGCATGATGCGTATTTTAGCGTTTGACAGTCTGGCCCCAGAGGAATTTTTGAACCGGGACATTCGGGCTGAGGAGGATGTATCCGCCGCTGTGGATGAAATTCTATCAACAGTCCGGGCAGGAGGCGACGCAGCCCTGCGGGAGTACACACGGCGTTTCGACGGCGCGGCTCTGGAGACGCTGCAAGTGACAGAGACGGAATTTGACGAAGCCATGGGGAATGTGAGCCTTTATTTTCTGGAGACACTTCAGGAAGCGGCGGAGAACATCCGGCGTTTTCATGAGCGGCAGAAGCAGAACGATTTTGTCCTGTCGGACCGTCCTGGAGTGGTAATGGGCCAGCGGTGGACCCCTATTGAACGGGTAGGCGTTTGCGTACCTCGAAGTCCGGAGGCGTTTCCTTCCACCATTCTGATGAACGTTATCCCGGCGAAAATCGCAGGCGTTGAAAAAATCGTACTGGTGACGCCTCCGCGCAGGGATGGGAGCGTCAGTCCAGAGGCGCTGGCGGCGGCCCGTCTGGCAGGCGCGTCTTCCGTGTTCAAGGCTGGAGGCGCTCAGGCGGTAGCGGCGCTGGCCTACGGAACAGAGAGCGTACCAAAGGTGGATAAGATTGTAGGTCCTGGCGGGGTCTTTGTGGCCACGGCTAAGCGGAAGGTCTTTGGCGTGGTGGATATTGACATGATTGCGGGACCAAGTGAAATCCTGGTGCTGGCAGATGGAAAGTCGGACCCGGCGTGGGTAGCGGCGGACCTTTTGAGCCAGGCGGAACACGACGAATTGGCCTCTCCGGTGCTGGTAACGGACAGTTGGGCGCTGGCGGAGGCGGTCCAAAAGGAGGTGGAGCGTCAGTTAGCGTCCCTTCCCCGGGAGAATGTGGCGCGGAAAGCTGTGGAGGACAATGGAAAAATCATTGTGGCGGACGATCTGGACAAGGCGCTGCTGGCTGTGAACCGCATTGCTCCGGAACACTTGGAGCTGTGTGTAGACGACCCGTTTTCCTTGCTGCCCCGTGTGCGGAATGCCGGGAGTATTTTCCTGGGCCGTTCCACCCCTGAAGCCCTTGGAGACTACTTCGCCGGACCGAACCACACCCTGCCTACCTCCGGCACAGCCCGCTTTTCCAGCCCCCTGGGCGTGGACGATTTTATGAAGCGCTCCAGTTTCCTTTATTACAGTCAGGCAGCTCTGAACGGCTGTGCGGACCGGATTGCGGATTTTGCCCGCCGGGAGGGACTGGAGGCCCACGCCCGCTCTGCCTTGAGCCGTCTATGAATGCTGAAGCGCCACACTTTGGAGGATAGCAGCGAAGAAGACAAAAGCCATAAAAAAGAGGTGCCGATATGAGCAGATTTCTTTCTTCCGAGGCCAGCCGCCTGAATCCCTATACTCCCGGCGAGCAGCCCCAGGACCAGCTATACATCAAACTGAACACCAACGAGAGTCCCTTTCCTCCGTCTCCCAAAGTACTGGAGGCGGTCTCTCAGGAAGAGATAGGAAAGCTCTACCTTTATTCCGACCCTGCCTGTACAGTTCTGAACGCCGCTGTTGCCAAGCGCTACCATCTCCAGTCAGAGAACGTCCTCACAGGCAATGGCTCTGACGAGATTCTGGCCTTTGCTTTCCGGGCGTTCTGCGGTGAGGGGAGAGACGTGGCCTATGCAGATATTACTTACGGCTTCTACACCGCACAAAGCGCCCTCTTCGGCTTGAAGGAGACCATTATCCCTCTGCGGGAGGATTTTTCCCTGAATGTAGAGGACTATCTGGAGTTCCCCGGCACGGTGGTGATTGCCAACCCCAACGCCCCCACAGGTATGACGGCCCCTCTGCCCGGCATTCGCCGCCTGTTGGAGAGGGACCCGAATCGCGTGGTTATTATAGACGAGGCTTATGTAGACTTCGGCGGAGAGAGCTGCGTTCCTCTTTTGAAGGAGTATGAGAACCTGTTGGTAGTGCAGACCATGTCCAAGAGCCGCTCTCTGGCAGGCGGACGGGTGGGCTTTGCCCTGGGCAGTGCGGAGCTCATCGCGGACCTGAACCGGGTGAAGTACAGCTTTAATCCCTATAACATCAACCGGCTCTCTCTTCTGGCAGGCGCCGCCGCCATAGAAGATGAAGACTATTTCCAAGCCTGCTGCAAAGCTGTGCAGGAGACCCGCTCCTGGACTGTAAAGGCGCTAAAGACTCTGGGCTTTACGGTGCTTCCCTCCTGTGCGAATTTTGTGTTTGCCAAGTCGGACAGGCTCTCCGGGGAGACCCTGTACCGGAGGCTGAAAGACCGGGGCATCCTGGTCCGCTGGTTCGGCAGGGAGCGCATCCGGGACTATCTCCGCATCACCATTGGCTCTCAAAAACAAATGGAAGCGCTGATTGAGGCCGCCGCTGCGCTTTTGAAGGAGGGGAACTGATATGCGGACAGCATCCATCCAGCGGGATACCAAAGAGACGCAGATTCGGCTGTCCTTGAATCTGGACGGCACAGGAAAAGCGGAAATCATCACTGGCTGCGGCTTTCTGGACCATATGCTGACCCTCTTCGCGCACCACGGCGATTTTGACCTTGCCATCCAGTGCCATGGAGACACAGAGGTAGACTATCACCACTCTGTAGAGGACATTGGAATCTGCCTGGGCAAAGCATTCAGCCAGGCCTTGGGAGACAAGCGCGGCATCATCCGCTACGGCCAGTTCCTTCTGCCTATGGACGAGACGCTGGTCCTCAGCGCGGTGGACCTCTCCGGGCGGGACTATTTAGGCTGGTCGGTGGACCTGCCCGCGTCCAAGGTGGGAGATTTTGACACGGAACTGGCCCAGGAATTCTGGCTGGGCTTCATCCGAAACTGCCCCGGCTCTCTTCATGTCCGTAAGATGGCGGGAGAGAACACCCACCACATCCTGGAAGCAGTCTTTAAGGGCCTGGGCCGAACGCTGAAAGCTGCGGCGGCGATAGACCCCAAGCACGCGGACGAAATTCCCAGCACGAAAGGTATGCTGTAAATGATTGCGATTGTAGATTATGGCGTGGGGAACCTGTTTTCCCTGTCCTCCAGTCTGCGGGCGCTGGGACTGGAGGCGGAGGTAACCCGTGACGAAGGCCGTCTCAGACGGGCCAACCATATCATCCTCCCCGGTGTAGGCGCTTTTGGAGACGCGAAGGCGAAACTGGACGCTGCAAGGCTGACGCCGGTGCTGCTGGAGGAGGCGGAGAAAAAGCCGTTCCTGGGCATCTGCTTGGGAATGCAGCTTCTGTTTGACAAGAGCTGCGAGTACGGCGAACATCCCGGCCTGGGTCTGGTCCCCGGCCAGGTAACGGACCTGCGGAGCGGCTTGGCGGATAAGACATTAAAGGTCCCTCACATGGGCTGGAACCGTCTGGAGATTGTGAAGGACGACCCGCTGTTCAAATATTTCAACGGCGGAGAATATGTTTATTATGTTCACAGCTTTTATGCTAAGGACTGCTGGGAAAGTACTTTAGGCACATCTCAATATGGAAACGTGGCAGTCACCGGCGCTGTCCGCCGCGGGTGCGTCTGGGGGACCCAGTTTCATCCGGAGAAATCCGGGGATGCGGGTCTGCGGCTGCTGCGGGCTTTTTCCGAGCTGTGAGAAGGGAGGAGCGTCATGCGAAGAGTTGACCACGAAGTGACCGACCCCGTTAAAATCCGGGAGATCATCACTGCCTGCACCTGCTGCCGTATTGGATTGTGTGACAATGGGCAGGCGTATATCGTGCCGCTGAACTTCGGCTTTGTGGAGAAACACGGTCATTACACGCTCTATTTCCACAGCGCCAAAGAGGGCCGCAAAATCGACCTGCTGCGGAAAACGGACAGGGTTTCCTTTGAGATGGACACCGGCTATGAGCTGGTCACGGGAGAAAGGGCTTGTAATTACTCGGCCCGATATCAGTGCATCATGGGCACGGGGACAGTAACGATGCTGGAGGACCCCGCTGAAAAAATGGAGGGCCTGACGGCAATCATGAATCATGCGGCCGGACGGAAGGCGTGGCAGTTTGACAGCGCCGTTATGGAGCGGACCTGCGTCGTCCGCCTGGAGGTGGAGGAGCTTACCTGTAAGGTCCGGACCTGAGGACAGAAAAATTCCGGAGCCATGGAAAGGAACCGGAAAGATTTGGATAGAATAGGGGAAGCCGCCGTTTGGGATTGGATGGGCCTGACTGTCCCAGAGAAGGAAAAGGGCGGAATTGACAGGCCGCTGACAGGAGGAAATACGATGCAGATTTTTCCAGCAATTGATCTTCGGGGGGGCCGGGTGGTTCGCCTGTACCAAGGGGACTACAACCAGGAGACCGTCTATAGTACAGATCCCTGCGCCCAAGCCCGGGAATTTCTTACCGCCGGGGCCAGCCATCTTCATGTAGTGGACCTGGACGGGGCCCGGGACGGCGCGCCTGTGAACTTCGATTCCATTGCCGCCATAGTGAAACAGGGAGGCCTTTACACTGAAGTGGGCGGCGGCATTCGGACTGAGGCGCGTATCTGTGACTATTTGGCTCTGGGTGTGGGGCGCTGTATCCTGGGCACAATCGCTGTACAGGATTTTAACTTTACGGCTGAAATGGTAAAAAAGTACAGCGGTCAGATTGTGGTAGGCGTGGATGCACGAGACGGCTATGTAGCGGTGAACGGCTGGAAGGAGCTGTCCCAGGAAAGAGGCGTGGATTTCTGCCGCCGTCTGCGGGATATCGGTGTGAAGACAGTTATCTACACGGACATCAGCCGGGACGGCGCAGGCCTGGGGACGAATCTGGAGCTTTATCAGGAGCTGTCCGCCATTGAGGGTCTGGAGATCGTGGCCTCCGGCGGCGTGAGTTCTATGAAGGAGCTACGGGAGCTGGCGCGGTCCGGCATCCGTGCGGCGATTCTGGGAAAGGCTCTCTACAATGGCCGGCTGGACCTTCGAACGGTGATTCAAGAGGTGGGGGCATGTTAGCCAAGCGCATCATCCCCTGTCTGGATGTGCGGGATGGCCGGGTCGTCAAGGGCACCAATTTCGGGGGACTCCGGGACATGGCGGACCCGGTGGACATGGCCCGGTTCTACAACGAGTCCGGGGCCGACGAGCTGGTGTTCTACGATATTACTGCATCTGCCGAGGGACGGGGGCTGTTCACGGACATTCTGCGGCAGGTGGCGTCAGAGATTTTCATTCCGCTGACGGTAGGCGGCGGCATCCGGACCCTGGACGACTTCGACCGGGTGTTGAAATGCGGCGCGGACAAGGTGAGCGTGAACTCCGGCGCCATTGCGGACCCTCGTCTCATCGGCGAGGCGGCGAAGAAGTATGGCGATCAATGCGTGGTGCTGAGTATGGATGTAAAGCGGATAGGCGGACAATTCCGCCTCTTTGCAAAGGGGGGACGGGAGGATACCGGCATCGACGCGATGGAATGGGCGGTTCAGGGCGTAGGGGACGGCGCGGGAGAAATCGTGCTGAACTCCATTGATACCGACGGCGTAAAAAATGGTTTCGACCTGGAGATGCTGGACGCGCTGACGGCACGGGTGAATGTCCCTGTGATTGCAAGCGGCGGTGCCGGGAACATGGACCACTTTGCGGAGCTTTTCACCCATCCCGGCATCGACGCAGGCTTGGCGGCCTCGATTTTCCATACGAAGCAGGTGGACATCAGGGACTTGAAGCGATTTTTGCGGAAAAAGGGCGTGGAAATGCGCCTGTGAGGGAAAACATAATATGAGAAATTACACAAAAGCCAGCAAATTCCTCAGCCTGGTCCTGCGGCATCAACCTGAGAAGATTGGCGTTACCCTGGACTGTCACGGCTGGGCGGAGGTTCCGAAAATCCTTCTGGGCATGAATCTGACCATGGAAGACCTGGAACACATTGTGGACACCGACGAGAAGCGGCGCTACAGCTTTAATGAGGACAAGACAAAGATTCGAGCAAATCAGGGTCACAGCATTCCGGTAGATCTGGAGCTGGAATCCAAGGAGCCGCCGGAATTCCTCTATCATGGCACCGTGGGGCAGTTTCTGGGTTCGATTCAAAGGGAGGGCCTTCAGCGCCGAAGCCGGCAGTATGTGCATCTGTCTCCGGATGTGGAGACTGCGGAGAAGGTAGGCAGCCGCCGGGGAAAGCCGGTGATTCTTCAGATTGCAGCGGGCAAAATGCACCAGGACGGATATACCTTCTACGTCTCCGAAAACGGCGTCTGGCTGACCGGGGAGGTCCCGCCTTTATACATCAAATTTCCAGGCTGACGTATGGTTATGCAGAGGCCTTATGGAGAAAAGCGCGGCAATTGAAAGGACGTCCCCGGGGCGGTATATTTTTTGCCGGGACTCGGAAGGAAGATGGATTACTTGAAAGCGCTTGAGGAAGCGTCGAAAGGAAATGGAACAGAATGATAGATTTGAAATTTGACGAACAGGGCTTGATTCCCGCCGTCATCCAGGACCATTATACCAAGGAAGTCCTGACCCTGGCTTACATGAACGCGGAGAGTTTAGCAATCACCATTGACGAGCGGCGGACATGTTTCTGGAGCCGGAGCCGTCAAGAGCTGTGGCGGAAGGGAGAAACCAGCGGAAATGTACAGCATGTGGTCTCCATTACCGCCGACTGTGACAAGGACGCTCTGGTTATTGAAGTGGTGAAGGACGGTCCCGCCTGCCACACCGGCGCGGAGAGCTGTTTTTTTCATGAGCTGTACCTGTCTGACGAGCTGAAAAAATTTAGCTACGAGGGCCTGTATCAGCTCATCGCCGGACGGAAGACCAGTCCCAAGGAGGGCAGCTACACCACATACCTCTTTGACAAAGGCTTGGATAAGATTCTCAAGAAGGTGGGCGAGGAGTGTACAGAGGTGATTATCGCAGGCCGCAAGGAGGACAGGGAAGAAACCGTTTATGAGATTGCGGACCTGTGCTATCATGTGATGGTATTGATGGTGCAAATGGGAATCACGGTGGAGGACGTTACCCGGGAACTGGAGAAGCGCCATGTAGTGGACCACAAGGTAAAACAGGAGCGGATGCAATGACTGCCATTTCAACCCCCGCGTCCTGTTCCATCCATACCCATTCCATCCACTGCGACGGCAAGGACACCCTGGCGGACATGGCCCAGGCGGCATATGAGGCGGGGGTTAAATACTTCGGCTTTTCTGGTCACAGTCATACGCTTCTTCCATGGGACGAGGGCGGCGTACTTCCTGCGGACACCAGCGCCTATCAGGAAGAGACTCAGCGCCTCCGAAGGTTCTACGATGGCCGGATGG
>CAOJHG010000070.1 GCA_948435975.1 uncultured Oscillibacter sp.
CCTCTTCACGGCTGCGGGCAAGGGCCTCCTGGTCATGGGTCATCGGCAGGCGGATAGGGACCAGCTCTTTTTCCGCCAGCTCCGGCACCGCTTGGATGGCGATTTGGTAGGCGGTTGTTTCCTGAGGGACCGCGCCGGGGCAGGCAATCACGCCGCTTTCCCGAATCAGCCGCACCGCCTTCAAAGTCATCAGTTCAGGGTCTCCCGGACCGACGCCTACGCCGTATAAAGTTCCCAGCATAAAAAATCTCCTTTCAGACCGGCATGATTTACTTGGTGGAATATTATAAAGACTTTTCAGTATGGATGTCAAGAGCGGCCGAAAAGGGAAGAAGGGTGATTTCTTCGCAAAGAGGGGAACGCGGCGGAAAAAAAGGAACAGCCATGCCCGGCAGTTCAGGGCAGGCTGTTCATGCGGCTTTGGGTTGGCTTGCAGGAAAATCCAAGGCATATGCGCCGCGGCGTCAACCGGCAGGGACCTTTCCCTCTTTGTGGATGAACTGCTTTTTTTCCAGCAGGAATTCTTCCAGATCCATCAAAATGTGGTAAAGGACGGCGCGGCTCTCAAACTCCGTGCGGCTGGCCGGCAGGGGTTCATCCTTCATTTTCAGGAAGATATCCTCCAGACGCTGAAGCTGTAAGGCGGGCTCGTTCAGCTCGGTCACATACTGGCTCATATAAGAAATGTACTCCGCCACCACGTCCGCCTGTATGGGCATGTTTTTGATTTTCTGCATCTCGTTTTGCAGGTTGTGCAGGATACGGCACTGGTTCAGACGCATCTTGAAATAACGGGCATAGTAGGCGGCGTCCTCTCCATAAGTGTTCCCTTCGTATTCATAAGCGTCTTCCATGGCCTTTTGAAGCTGGGACTCAATGGCGCTCAGCTCTTTCCACAGCTTCTTACGGGACGGCTGGTTTAGGAGGTACTTCGCCATTTCCTCAATGACCGCCTGCATCCGCTGTTCAAGCTGGGCGATCTTCTGGGCAAAATTCCGCTTTTCTCCGCGGTTGTCTTGGAGCATGTTGAAGAGGAACGCAAACAGGATTCTGATGGCAACCAGAAGAAATTCGTTGAGAAAGAATGCTGGAGTGAAGTCCAGATTTGTCAGGAAATGGGTCCCGATAACAGCGTTGGTGGAGATGGTAGCCCGCCACCCCAGAAGCTCGCTGATGAAGGCGACGAGGAAAACGAAGAGGCCGTATGCAAGCCACTCGCTTCGGATAGGCAGAAACGTGGCGACAGCAATCACGGCGGCCAGGAGAAACGTGGCGATCCTGGCGATGGAAAGCTGCAGTGTGCCCTTTTTTGTGGTAATCAGGGTCAGCAGCGTGACGATTCCAGCGGAGGAAGAGAATTGCAGGCTGAGGAGCTCCGCTGTGTAGATTGCCAGACTGCTTCCAAGGGCAATCTTGCCAGCGAGAAGCAGAGCGCGTTTCCATTTTGTGACGTTCAACATGTATCTATCCTCAGAGAAAAGTTTGGAGAAATCTTTATATAATTTTAACATACCGCTGTGATAGAAACAAGGATTTTTTGGTCGGTTTTGAAAGTATTTGGCGAATCCATCCAGAGCCCGCCGGTTTCTGCCACGCTGAAGGCCATATGGCAGGAATTGAGCTGTACATACAGACAGATAGGACTTGAACAGGGAAAATGAGTAACAGTCGTTCTGCATCACCTATGAATTTCTCATTTTTGACGATAACGGACATATTTAGTACGCTTATGATAGACGGATGCTGTCATTTGGAAAATACTTCGAGAATGTCAGTTTCCTGCAAGTATTTCTAACATATCTGCCTGAGAAGCCTGGGAAGCGTGGTATAATCAAGATAAGCGAAGGAAAGAAGGCCTTGCAATGACACAGCATCTGAACTTTCAGGAAAGAGTGCTGGCTATGCGGGAAGAGACGGCAGCCCACCGGCGGTGCGATGATGTCTCCGTGAATGGAATCAAGGTCAAAGTCCATGGCTAGGGGGCGCACGGGGCCTATCCAAACAGCTCTATTGACCCAATCAATATTGCCGTTCACATCTGCCTTGTCCTGGAAGCTCTGATTGCCCGGGAGCCGGACACTGGGAAAAACTGTATACTGACCATTGGAAGTTTTTTGGCAGGTTCCGCGCCCAACATCATTCCGGACTCCGCCGTTTTGCAGGGGACTATTCGGACCAACGACAAAGCCGCTGGGAACTGCTGGTCTGGCAGATGAAAGAGGCTTCGGCAGGGACGGCGCAGGTCTACGGCGGAAGTGTGGAACTTGAGATTGCTGTCCAGAGTCCCGCCGCTGAGCTGCAACAAGGAGCTGACGGAAAAAATGGCGGACTATCTGAAAGCGATTCCCAACATGAGTCCTGTTTCGGAACCAGCGCCAATGCGTCGGAGGATTTTGCGCTCGTCGCAGACCGGGCGCCCAGTGTGTTTATGTATCTCTCCGCCGGTTTTCAGGACGAACGGGGGGAGGCTCCTGCCCATAATCCAAAGGTGCGGTTCAACCAGGACATGTGCGCCGCCGGTCCGGCGTTCCTGGCCCACTGCGCCGCACACTGGCTGGAAGAGCTGGAGTAAGGGGCGCGGGGCTTTCGTTATGCTGGACCTTGTCAGAAGGCCAGGTCTAAATCCACATCCCCCTGAATGCCGTTCACCCGACCGGAGTGGGAATACTGCCACAGGTCGAAGTGGTAGTAGAAATCCGGCGTAGAATCATACTCCGCCAGCCACAGCGCATAGTCAGTCAAATCCCGCAGGTCGTAGCGAAGGTAGCCCAGTGTCTGGTTGAAATAGACCGCCGGACGGTAGCCCGCATCCTCGATCCGTGCACAGAAGGCGGCGGCACAGCGGGTCAGTGTCTCTCCGTCCAGGCCGTCGGTGCGGGCGCCGGCGTTGGGAATAGACTCCCAGTCAAAGGCCACAGGGAAGCTGAGGGCCTGGCCATCCAGAACGCTCAGCACGTACGCCGCTTCTTCCTCCGCCTCCTCAGGGGTAACGGCCTGGGAAAAGAAGTAAACGCCTACCTCAAGCCCTGCGTCCAGCGCTCCCCGGAGATTCTGTTCAAAGGTCTGGTCCAAAAATAAGCCGCCCTCTGTATACCCCCGATGGCCCAGACGGAGGATGGCAAACTCGATGCCGTCTGCCGCCACAGCCTGCCAGTCAATGTCCTTTTGATGGGTAGATACGTCGATGCCCGCTCTGGCCCGCCGTCCATCCTGCTCATACGTGACCCGGCCTTTCTCGTCCACAGAAAAGGCGTCCTTGTCATAGGGGTTGAGGGGCATTCCCTCCAGAGGCGTCAGGACCTTGCCGCCAAATTGGAAGGTGACCGGCTCTTCCGGAAGCTCCGAGGAGGCTGCTGGCTCCTGAGCTTTCCGCAGGGCCAGAAACAGCACTGTTACAGATACGGTCAATGCGATGATGGAGAGCGCCAGAGACAGGAGGCTCAATCCGTTTGAGCGGGACTGTTTCTGGTGGCGGGGTGCGGGCGGCGTCTGCTGGTCATTGACTGGAGCCGCGTCTCCCGGCGGGCAGTTTGTGGGTTTCCGTTCCTTCAAATCCATTCCAGACAGGCCATCATTCATAGCGGTATCCTCCACAATTCGACAATTTTCTCTATTATACCACAAACCGGCCCATTCCGTACAGTAAATTAACGGCCCTGCCCAATTGGAACCATTGACAACCAATCGTTCCAATCAGGCAGGGTCATTAGCATAATTCTATAATTCAGTTGATTGTTCGGCGCTGCATCGTCCGTAATCTTGGCGATAGCGTTGTTCTTGTCGTTGGAACTGGCAGAGAAGCGATTAACCGCTATGATATTAGTGGTGATGCCGCTGGCATAGGACGCTCTGGACAACATGACGGTAAAGTTTGACTGCGTGACTGTGCTGGTGGGCCGGAAGCTGCCATCCGTATATCCGCTGACGATGCTCTGGGATACGCACCACTTTATCGCCTGTTAAGGCTTGGTATTACTGATTGCTTGAGCCGGGCGTTCGCTTATAATCCTCCGCCGGTCTGATTGATGGGATACCATAGAAAACCGGACTTTTAACAAAAGAAAACCACCAAAACCGGCGGTTTTCTTTTGATTGTGGTCGGAGTGCAGGGACTCGAACCCTGGGCCTCCTGCTCCCAAAGCAGGCGCGCTACCAACTGCGCAACACCCCGGCATTTTTAAATCTCACCAAAACCTCTCGCCTTCAACAGCCCGGCTCTCAGCCAACCCCTCTCCATACCCTGCTCAGTGCATTTCTATTTTACTCTGTTTCCAGCCAAAGTCAAGATAAAAGCCCGAAAATCACGCGGACAATTTAAAATCACAGCTTCCTGGACTTCTTGAACAAAGCCGTCCCTTTGTGCTATAGTAATTCAAAAAGCCTCCCCCCTCTCCAAACACCCCCGCTCAAAGAAAGGACCTCCTCATGAAAAACAGCCGCCTCTTCGAAATCCTATACCTCCTCGTCGAAAAACGGTCCGTCACCGCCGGAGAACTGGCCACGAGGCTGGAGGTATCGGAGCGGACCATCTACCGGGATATCGACGCCCTATCCGCCGCCGGCATCCCGGTCTTCACCCAAAAAGGGCAGGGTGGCGGCATCCGCCTCATGGACCAGTTCGTTCTGGACCGAGCCCTCCTGTCCCAGGAGCAGCAGGACGAAATCCTGTTCGCCCTTCAGGCCACCCTGGCCACCGGCGGCACAGAGGAGGAAACCCTGACCCGTCTTTCCACCCTGTTCCGCCGGGAGGGCGGAGACTGGCTGGAGGTGGACTTCACCGACTGGGGCAGCGGATCAATGGAGCGAGAGAATTTCGCCCTGGTGAAACAGGCCGTTCTGAAGCGCAAGCCCCTTTCCTTCACCTACTACAGCTCCGCCGGGGAGAAGAGCCGCCGGACCGTTGAACCCGCCCGCCTGGTGTTCAAAGGCGGTTGCTGGTACCTCTCCGCCTTTTGCCGGACCCGTCAGGACTGGCGCATCTTCCGCCTGGTACGAATGGCGGACCTGACCGCGGAAGACGGAACCTGCCCACCCCGCCGGCCTCCGGAGCGCCTGGAGGCCCCCTCCCCCGTCGAATACCCAAGGGCCGCCCTGCGGCTGCGCTTCCAGCCTTCCGCCGCTTGGCGGGTGCGGGACTACTTCCACCCAAAGCAGGTCACCCCGGAGGCAGACGGCTGTCTGCTGGTGCGCTGCGCCTTCCCCGAGGACCAGTGGCTCCTCTCCTTTCTCCTGTCCTTCGGCAACCAGCTGGAGGTGCTGTCGCCGGTCTATTGGCGGGAGATTCTCGCCAGAGAGAGCAAAAAAATATGGACCGTCTATGAAACCGGACAGACCCTGTCAAGTTTCAAGGCGTATGCTGGTTCCAGAGGCGGGAAGCCAAGTCCCGCCCAATATAAGGAGGATATTCCTATGGAAGACCGGAAATTCTGCCAGTGCTGCGGCATGCCTCTGGACAAGCCCGAAGACGCGGGCACCGAGGCCGGCGGCACCCCCAGCGGCGACTACTGCCGTTACTGCTACCAAAACGGGGCCTTTACCGCCCCCGACGCCACCATGGACGACATCATTGCCTTTAACCTGAAATTCAACGAGGAAAACGGCCATCCCTTCGGTCCTCAGGCCGAGGCGGAAACGATGATGCGGAGCTGGTTCCCCACCTTGAAACGCTGGAGAAAGCCGTAAGGAACCTTCCGAGAAAACCGGCGTCTTCCCAGTAAAGAAGCAAAAACAGCGCGCTTGCCTTTGGTACCAAGAACCGTACCAACGCAAGCGCGCCGTTCTGTTATTCACGCAGCCGCCCCGCCTTACACCCCCGCTTCCAGGGACAGGCTCACCCCTTTTTCACAGCCGCTTTCACCAACAGCATCATCGGGCGGCGCAGTTCGTCCCTCATGCCCGGAAGGTCCATCATCTCCTCCGGCGGCTCCGCTTCCACCACCGCTTTCAGTTCAAAACCATGGTTCAGCAGCCCCATCAGAATCTGCGTCAGCGTATGGTGTTGTTTCACGACGTCACACCCCAGAAAGCGCGTGTTTCGTTTCCCTGGGAAAAAATATTGGTCAACGGGCCAATGCCGCGGCGCTCCCTCTTTGGTATACTCCCAATCCTGTCCAACCCCGGCGGTAAAGACTGGGTGCTCAATGTTAAAAAGAAACACGCCCCCGGGCTTCAGCGTTTTGTATACATCTTGAAATACCTTCTCCAGGTCCTCAATATAGTGCAGGGCCAAGTTGGACACGACACAGTCCCAACCATCCTTCGGATATTCATAGTCCTCAATTCCGCAGACCTGATACTCAATCCGGCCCTCCGGGTTGTGCCTCTCCGCCTCCTCAATCATGTTCCGGCTCAGGTCAAGGCCCAGCACCCGTTCCGCTCCCTGCTCTGCCGCGAATCTGCAATGCCAGCCGTAGCCGCACCCAAGATCAAGCACCGCTTTCCCTTCAAGCGGCGGAAACAGGGGCTTTAACTGATGCCACTCTCCGGCGGCGCTCAGCCCATCCCGGCTGCGGGGCATCTTCGCGTATTGCTCAAAGAACCCCTCCTGATCATATGAATTCCCCATGGCCACTTCCCCTTCCATCCTAAATGGACCGCCTCAGACATGCTTGAAATACGGCGAAGCGTCCGGCGGCGAAATCTCCTTCTCCCCCGGGTGGCCGGCCATACCTCAAATCCGCTTTCATCATATCACAGCTCCCCTTTTCATTCAATTTTATTTCAAAGAATCTCTGGAATTTCCATCGAAAGCCCAGGCAACGGGCGGGTCTCCGTCTCTTTCGAAACTGCGAAAGGGTCCATATTTTTTCATCTTACCTCTTGACAGAAACTTATGTTCGAGTTACAATAATAATCGAACAAAATTTCTATATCGCCCAAGCAACGGGCGGCAAGGAGGTTTTTCCTATGACCGGTTGGACGCTCTTCCTCATCATCGTTGGCGTGGCCTTTCTCACCGCGCAGCTCTTCCGCCTTATCGACCTGATCGAACGGCCTTCCCATCGCTCCGCACTGTGCCGGAAGGCTTTGCCCGCAGCCTGGAGCCTTCTGGTCCGGACCGCTCTGTGCCGCCGTTTTGGTGAAGCATCGTGGATGTTCTGGAGAAGCTGACCATCCTCGCGGACGCCGCCAAATACGACGCCGCCTGCACCTCCAGCGGCGGAACCCGAAGGGCGAAGCCCGGCTGCCTCGGCAACACCTCCTCCGCCCTGGCGGGCTGCTGCCACAGCTTTTCCGCCGATGGCCGTTGCGTCACACTGCTGAAGGTCCTCCTGACCAACCGCTGCGTCTACGACTGCAAATACTGCGTCAACCGCCGGAGCAACGACACGAAGCGGGCAGCCTTCACTCCGGAGGAACTGGCGGATTTGACCATTCAATTTTACCGCCGGAATTACATTGAGGGACTCTTCCTCTCCTCCGGCGTCTTCCGGAACCCGGACTACACCACGGAGCTCATGATCCGGGTCCTGGCCCTCCTCCGGGAGCGGTACCGCTTCAACGGCTATATCCACGCCAAGGCCATCCCCGGCACGTCGCCGGAGCTGGTGGAGCGGCTGGGCCTCCTGGCGGACCGGCTCAGCGTAAACATCGAGCTCCCCTCGGAGGCAGGGCTGAAAACTCTGGCCCCGGACAAAACGAAAGGAGCCATCCTGGCCCCCATGCGGCAGATTCAAACCCGAAACCGGCAGAGCCGGGAGGAGCTGGTCAAATTTCGCCACGCCCCCCGCTTCGCTCCCGCCGGGCAAAGCACTCAGCTCATCATAGGCGCCACCCGGGACACGGACTTCCACATCCTCCGCTTGACCCAAGGCCTCTATGATCGCTACCGTCTAAAACGTGTGTTCTATTCCGCCTACGTTCCGGTGGTGGAGCACGCCCTCCTCCCCGCCAGGGATGTAAAGCCGCCCCTGCTGCGGGAGCACCGGCTCTATCAGGCGGACTGGCTGCTGCGGTTTTATGGTTTCCGGGCGGAGGAGCTGCTGGACGAGGGGCATCAGGACTTCGACACCCGGGTAGACCCGAAATGCAGCTGGGCCCTATCCCACCTGGACGTTTTTCCGGTGGAGGTCAATACCGCCGCCTACGAGATGTTGCTGCGCGTCCCCGGCGTGGGGGTTACCTCCGCCCGGCGGATTGTCCGCGCCCGGAGAGTGGGGCCTCTCCACATGGATAACCTGAAAAAACTGGGTGTGGTGATGAAACGGGCCCAATATTTCCTCACCGCCTCCGGAAAAATGGCAGAGGGCCTGCGCTTCACGCCGGACGGCATCCTCCGGGGGCTGATCGCCGCGGAGCGGCCCTTGCTGCCTCAGGAGGAGCCGGTTCAGCTGTCCCTGTTCGACGTAATGGAAACGGCCTAAGAAAAGGAGCGCTCTTGATGATGCAGCTTTACTCCTGCACCGGCTGGGAAGTTTATGGGATTCTCCTTCCAAAAAAG
>CAOJHG010000071.1 GCA_948435975.1 uncultured Oscillibacter sp.
AAGGACCCGAAGATACCAGGCCCCGCCCTCCTTAACATACTCCACATCCCAAAGGGAGCAGCCGGCCTCCTGAATTGCTGGGGCGGCCAGTTCTGTGGTAAGTTCGGTAATTTTCTTCATAGGTCCTCCCGGTGTACCGCCAGAGACCGGCGGAAATTTGGCAGAGAGAAAAAAGCCAATAAAAAGAGCGGACCTCGAAGCCCACTCCTTTACTCTACCATCTTACCCTAATATATGCAATATATCACAACCCATGAGAAAGTGCAAGTCTTTTGAAAATAAAATTTCAATTTCGACAGAAGAGCAGCCCGCCCAAGGGAAAAAGGGACCCAAAAGGCAGGCCGCTCCAAGAAGGAAAGAGGAAAGAAAAAGCCCAACTCAAAGAAACTATGAGGGAGTCCAGAGGGAGTCTTCCCTCTGGTGGGGGGTGTCGGGGGGCGAAGCACCCTGACGTCCGTGCGGCGAGCGCATTACTCTACTGTGACGGATTTTGCCAGGTTCCGGGGCTTGTCGATGTCGCAGCCCCGCTGAAGGGCGACATAGTAGGCAAATAGCTGCAAGGGCACAATCCCCAAAGAAGGCTGCAAAAGCTGGTGGGTCTCCGGAATGGAAATCACTGCGTCGGCTGTTTTCTCCATACTCTCCCGAAGAGAATCCGTCGTCACGGCCAAAACAGTCGCGCCTCGTGCCTTCACCTCAACAACGTTGCTCATAGCCTTGTCAAACAGCGGCGCATGAGTCCCCAAGGCAACTACCAAGGTCCCCGGCTCAATCAGGGAGATCGTGCCGTGCTTCAGCTCACCGGAAGCGTAAGCCTCAGAGTGTATATAGCTGATCTCCTTCAATTTAAGGGAACCCTCCAGTCCCATGGCAAAATCCAGGTTCCGTCCAATAAAGAAGATGGAGTTGTGGTTAAAGTACCGGGAGGCGTAATACTGCGTTTCCTCATAATGCTCCAGATACTGCTGCATCTTGTCCGGCAGGGCTTGCAGTTCGGTCAATATAGCGTCATACTCCGCCTTCTCCACCGTGCCAAGCAGATCCGCCAAATACAAGCCCACCAAATCCAGCGCCGCCAACTGCGTCGAGTAGCCCTTGCTGGTAGCTACAGCGATTTCCGGCCCCGCCCAGGTGTACAGCACATCATCGGCCTCCCGTGCGATGGAGCTGCCCACGACATTGCATACCGCCAAGGTCCGACCGCCCAGACGCTTCGCTTCCCGCAGGGCCGCCATGGTGTCCAAGGTCTCACCGGACTGGCTGATTGCAATGACAAACGTGTTTTCATCCACCAGCGGCTGACAGTACCGGAACTCAGAGGCCAGCACCACCTCCACCGGGCGGCGCAGCAGGGTCTCCCAGACGTACTTTTCCACCATGCCCGCATAGTAAGCGGAACCGCAGGCGATCATATAAATACGGGAAATGCGCCGGGCATAGTCCGCCGTCAGGGCAATATCGTCCAGCACCACCCGGCCTCCGCGCACACGGGGGGAGACGGTCTTGCGGATGGCCTCGGGCTGCTCCAGAATCTCCTTGAACATAAAGTGCGGGTAGCCGCCCTTCTCCGCGGCTTCCGCGTCCCAGTCTACATAGCTGTGTTCCCGGTTCAGGGGAGTCAGCTCGTCGTCAAACACGTCGATGCTGTCAGCGGTCAGGACGGCGATTTCCCCATCGTTCATATAAATGACGTCCCGGGTGTGCTTGAGGATGGCGGTGACGTCGGAGGCAATAAAGTTCTCATTTTCGCCGAAGCCCAGGATGAGCGGTGCATCCTTTCGGGCGGCGATAATGGCGTTGGGATAGTCGGCGCAGATGATGCCCAAGGCGTAGGCTCCTTCAATCCGCCGCAGGCACCGGCCCACCGCTTCCGTCATGCTGCCGCATTCGTTGTAATGATATTCCAGAAGCTGGGCGACAACCTCCGAGTCGGTGTCAGAGGTGAAGGTTACGCCGTGGTTCATAAGCTGTTCCTTGATTTCCAGATAGTTTTCGATAATGCCGTTGTGGACCAGGGCAATCTTCCCATTCTCGCTGACGTGAGGGTGAGCGTTGACATCGTTGGGCTCGCCGTGGGTGGCCCAGCGGGTATGGCCGATGCCCAGAGGTCCGGTGAGGTCCGCGCCCTGGTGGGTCAGGTCCGAGAGCGCTTGAAGGCGGCCTTTGGACTTCATCACCTGGAGTCCCTTCTCCGGGCCCCGGACAGCGATGCCCGCAGAATCGTAGCCTCTGTATTCCATCTGGGCAAGTCCGTCCAGCAAA
This sequence comes from uncultured Oscillibacter sp., assembly GCA_948435975.1. GTDB lineage: Bacteria > Bacillota > Clostridia > Oscillospirales > Oscillospiraceae > Oscillibacter. Next base: position 2,263 of record CAOJHG010000071.1, read on the forward strand.
ATAGGAGCCGCTTCCTGACGGCCCACAAAACCGATGATTCCACACATATGACAAAAATCCTCCTGAAATTGATGGCCCATTCCCGTCCATAGCCGGGCGGGCGGATAAAAATTCAAAAGGACAAATGCGCAGTCACTTGTCGCTTTATAGCGGTCACAGCGTTTCTGTTTTGCAGTCGCCTGCATATTTGTAGGCTGTGTGTCGCGTCCGCCAACACGGGAGGGCATCCGCCGAACTGCTCGATTGCGGGGCCTGCTCGAAAGACCCCGACGCTCCCTCCGCCTCGTCCTCTCACCGGTTCCTTCCTCCGTGAGAGCTGGCGCTTCTGATGGGGATTTCCCATGGACCTCCTTTCCTTTCTGCGGCTTCCCCATAAGCTGGATGGAACCTCCAGGACCCGCGGCCCCAGAGGGAACAGGCCAGACTCTAATGCCAGTCAATCCATATTATGGGGAAGTTTCTTGCATTATACTGTACTGGAGAGGGAAAGTCAATCACCGGAAGAAATTGACTGCAAAGCCGCCGCCCGGCCAAAGAAAAGCCCATAAAGAAAAACCCTGGAGCCGTCATCACTCCAGGGCTTTTTGCTGAACTCCGGCTCAAGCCTTGCCGGTCATCTTTGCAAAGCGGTACAGCATCGTACACATCTGCTGACGGGTGAGGGGCTGAGAGAGCATCAAATCCCCGCTGCTGCCGCCGGTCAGGATGCCGTTCTTCTTCGCCCACTCGACGCCTTCCTTGTGGGCGGGGCTGGGAGTATTGTCCATCTTCTTTTCCTCCTTTTGATAGTTGGGCCGTACCGCGCCTATGATCAAGCTGTTGAACCGCGCTTTCCGGCAAACCTGTCCGCCGTTGGACTGACTGCCCGCCTGAGAGGTATTGCCCTCGATGGCGGTCACGCCGGAAGCCGTCACACGCTCCACGATGCCGGTATGCTCCGTGATGCTCTTTTTTCCGGAGAAGTCGTAAATCACCACGTCCCCCGGCTGAAATCCCTTTGTGACCCAAGTCCCTGCCTTCTCTGCGGCCCGCATCAGCGCCCCGCAGGAGGCGGTCCGGGCGGGCAGGAGCTCTGGAGCCCCCGCCTGGGCAAAGCACCACTGCACGAAGACCATGCACCAGGGATACGCGCTTCCGGAGACGGCCCTGCCATAATACCACGTGTTGTATTTCACCTGATTGCTCCCTGCCGGAGATTCTGTAACGCCCAGCTCTTTCCGGGCGATAGAGAGCACCTGTTCAACTGCCGCCATTTCCGCCCTCCATCACGTCCTGAATCTTCTGGGACTGCGTTCCGAAGTAGAAAGCAATCACGACTGCATATACCGTCATGAAGTCCTGTGAAATCATATTCCGCAGGGCCATGACCGCGAATACTGCCGTGAGCGCCAGCGTCACCAGGGATTTGACGCTCAGCAGATTGCCCAAACGCTTCACGATTGTCTTATCCATCCATATTCCTCCTTATCATGGACAGCAAAAACCGTCCTGTCACCTGCCGTGGCGGTGGATCTGTTATTCTTCAAGATCGTTCCGCTCTCCGAAAATCACCTTGGAAATCTTGATCCCCGCCAGCAGCAGGGTCTCCGCGCCGCCCGCGCCCAGGGTGTATTGAATGAGGGTGTCCGGCACTGCGCCCTTTACCCAGAAAACCGCCGTCATCACCCCGATAAATCCCAGGGCGAACACCCCCAGCACCAGCAGAACCAGATTGGAAGTCTTCACGCGCCGCACCTCACAATCCCAGCTTTGCCAGAGCCGCGCCGATGAGGGCCGCCAGCACCAGCCAGACGGCTTTTTCAACCAAGCCGTCCCAGCGTTTCCCCGGCTTGCTCTCCAGGGCCTCCAGCTTGCGGTTTAGGGTATCGTGCTTTTTTGTCAAATTATCCAGCTTCTCCAGGATTGCGTCGTACTTGGCGTTCTGCACCGCGTTGGTCAGTTCCACCTTTCCCAGACGCTCCCGCAGCTCCTTATGATCCTTTCCGTTCTGCTCCACCAGGTCCCGAAGCTGCTGCTCCAGCCTGGTCAGGTCAGCGCAGGACTCCTGGCACTTGTTTTCAGGCATTCTGAAATTCTCTCCTCTCTGTTTTTCAGCGGCCGTTTCCAGCCCTTCCTTTATAGCCGCCAAAGGGAAGGCGTTGCCCATATCCATGCAACGGACGTTTACAATTATTAGAAATCCTGCTGTTTATCGAAATCTCCAAAGAAAAGCGGAAAAGAGGATGTGCGCCATTTCCAGCGTCCATCCTCTTTTATCATAGTATGTAATTAGGGGTTCGGTTCCTGCCGGAAGCGGAGAAGGCCATAAACACCGCGCCTAGTCCAAGTCCCGATGGTCCAGCGCCGCCAGCCCGAAGCGGACCGCCTGGGTGACGATTTCCTGTTCCCTGGCAGTCCCGGCGGCGTTCCACTTGGTTTTCAGCGCCCGAAGGAACATCCCCCGCAGAGAGTCCTCCTGCATCCTGGCCCAGATGTCCTCCGCCAAACGGGTGTGGTCCTGAATCTCCAGCGTGCAAAACCGGTCCGACAGAGCCGCTTCCAGGAGCCTCGCCCCCGCGCCGCCCCCGCCGGTTTCTCCAGTGAGGAGGATGCGGTAAAAATCCCCGCTGGTGTCCTCCGGCAGAGCGGCCTCCACAGCCTCGCGTGGGGAAGTGCCCGTCACATCCACTTCCAGAATTTCATACCGCCGCCGGGCAAAGGGCACGAATTCCAGCGATACGCGGCCTCCATCAATAAAGCCCCGGTAAACCCCTTTCTGGCCCAATTCATCGAAGCCCCGGCCCTCAGGACAGCCAGGCCAGGCGTATACAGTGCCTCCGCAGGCCAGGGGTTCTCCCCGCTTGTGGATGTGTCCCAGGGCCAGATAGGTCAAACCGCTGGCGGCGATATCCTCCCGGCGGATAGGACCATAGCGGGCCTCCGGCGGGTCCACTTCCCCATGAAGCAGGCCAATGTGGATTCTCCCATCTGCCGGGGCGGAAAATCCCTCCAGAAGACTGCGGTTTTGTTCCGGAGACAGAAAGGCCGCGCCATGAATCACCGCGTTCCACTCCGGCAGCTCCACAGAAGTCATCTGGCTCTCCCGAAAAATATGGACGTTTTCCGGCCAGCCTGTCCGCAGCCAGGGCGTCCCAGGGCCGTACCAATCGTGATTTCCAGGAGAAATAAACACCCGGGCTTTCATACGTCCCAGAGCCTCCGCCAACTGCTCGCCAGTCTCCCGGTAAACCGCCGCGCTGTCAAACAGGTCCCCCGCCAGCAGCACCAGGGGGATATTTTCCTGGTTCACATACGCCGCCAGCCGGAACGCCAGCTCCCGCAGCTCCTGCCGCCTGGCCGACGCCTGCTGCGGGGGGAGGGCACCGAAAGCGCTGTCCAGATGAAAGTCCGCGCCATGCAAAAAAGTCAGCATAGTCAAGCGCTCCCTTCCCCGGCGTCTGTACAGCTCACGCCTGCCACCCCTTGCATACGTCCACCCACTCTACAAAGTGGCACGCGTACTTTTCCAGTTCCCCGCAGGTCAGCTCAATGGCGCTGTTCGCGCTCCCTGCCGCGGGGAAAACCGTTTCAAAGCGCTTCAAAGAGATATCTAAGTAGACCTCCACATCCTCCGGCAAGGCGAAGGGGCACACGCCTCCCACATCGTGGCCAATCAGGGTGTGGGCCTCCTCGTGGGTCAGCATTTTCGCCTTGGTGTGAAACTGGGCCTTGTACTTCCCGTTGTCTACCTTGACGTCTCCCGCGGCCACAACGATGATGGGGGTCTCTCCTGCCTTAAAGCTCAGGCTCTTGGCGATGCGGGCCCCGTCCACGCCAAGCGCCGCAGCGGCCAGCGCGACTGTAGCGGAGGACACATCAAATTCCTGGATGCGGCCCGCAGCGCCAAAGGGCTCCAGGTAGGCCCGCACTTTTTCAATCGACATAATCATCTCTCCTTTTTTGATTCCGCCGCCCAGAGGCCAAAACGCCCCCCAGAACGGTCAAAGCGGAAATCCCGCAGACGGCGGCGCTCAGCAGAGGCTCGGCCCCCACATAGGCGGTGTGCCCGTCCATCGCTCTGGCAAAGACCGTCATACCCTCCCAAAGCGCAAAAAAGCCGCTGGCACAGAAATTGACTGCCGCCAGTCCCGCCGCCTGGTCCCACCGCCGCCAGAGCGCTCCAACGGCGGACAGCGCGGCAAGAAACGGCCCCAAAAAGAGGACCGCCGCCAGCAGCGCCCACGGACTGTCAACGCGGTAGAATCCGGCGACGCTCTTCCAATTTGCCGCAGCCCCAATAATCCGAAGCAGAATCGTAAACAGCAGCGCCGCCGTCAAGCCGCCCCGAACCAGGAGCCCCGGCAGTTTCCCCGCAGACTTCATCGGATATCTATCCGCTCCACGGCGGTGCAGAGGCCGGTGGCGCTGTCCAGGGTGAAAATGGCCCCCTGCATTTTGCAAGGTCCATCCGGCTGGCGGTAGCGTCCCGGCAGTCCCCCTAAAAACCCCTCCACAGACTGCCACGGCTCGATGCCCAAAACGGATTCCACCGCGCCGGTCATGCCCAGGTCGGTCAGGTAACCGGTGCCCTTGGGATAGATCCGCTCGTCGGCGGTAGGCACATGCGTATGGGTGCCCCAGATTGCGGAGACCTGTCCATCCAGGTAGTAGCCCAGAGCCAGCTTTTCACTGGTGGCCTCGGCATGGAAGTCAACCAGGGTAAACGTGGCGCTGTCCTCTTTCAGAAGGCGGCTGGCAGTAAAAAAGGGGTTGTCGCTTCCCCAAGCCAGATCACAGCGGCCGATGAGGTTGATGACCCGGATCTGAACGCCGCCCAGTCCGAACCGCTGGCACCCATGTCCAGGAGCGCGGCCGGTATAGTTGGCGGGGCGGAGGAGCCAGGGGGTATCCTCCAGAAAATCCCGAATTTGAGGCCGCCCGAAAGCGTGGTTGCCCAGGGTGACGGCGTCGGCCCCCGCGTCCCGAATCCGGCGGGCTTGTTCGGGAGTCAGTCCCACGCCGGAGGCATTTTCTCCGTTGACCACCGTAAAGGCGATTTGTTTTAGTTTTTGCAGGGGGCGCAGGACTCGCTCCAGGTGACGCAGGCCGGGCTCGCCCACCACGTCTCCTATGGCCAGAATGTGATACAACATCCCGCGTTCCGCCTCCTTTCCATCGAATCTGTTTATGATAGCACATTTTCCCTTTCCTGGGAAGGGGGATGGTCCCTATTATAAATTATCCGCTCCATAACGCAACGGGTGCGCCTGCCGGTCAGCCCTCCAGCGTGTCTCCGGTCAGGATATCATGGGCCACTGGCGTATAAAAGCCCTGACGGATTTGCTGGAAGTCCCCTCCCTGAGCCAGAAGCCACATGAGCTTTGTCACAACTGCCTCTATGGTCATGTCGTAAGCCTGGAGCAGATTATATTGGGCGGCAGCCTTCGCGCCCACCTCATAACGGGTCATGTCGCTGCCCTCCAGCATGACCTGTGTTGCAATGACCACGATGCGTCCCCTCTGGGTCAAGCTCTCCAGCTTCCGTAAAAAATTCCGCTGGTCCACAAAGGGGAGGCCGCCCACGCCGTAGCTCTCGATAACGATGGCGTCATAGCGGTCCCCCACATAGTCCAGAATGTCCGGCTCGATGCCGGGGACCAGCTTGAGAAGGAATACCTTGGGCCGCAGCGCATGGAAGAACACAGGCGGACCCTCATCCGGAAGGCGGCTGGTATAATGGACCACACGGGGGCCGTCTATGAACGCGGCCACAGGGTAATTGATACTGGAAAAGGCGGCGTAGCTCTTGGACTTCATCTTCTTGGCCCGTCCGCCCAGGATGGCCTGCCCGGAGAACACCAGGAACACACCCGCCGTATCGGGCTGACAGGCGAAACGGAAGCTGTCCAGCAGATTTTTCCGGGCGTCGGTGGCAGGGTCCATGAGTGGAAGCTGAGAACCGGTTAGAATGATGGGTTTTCCGGGCCGCTGAATCAGATAGGACAGCGCGGCGGCGGTGTAGGCCATGGTATCCGTGCCGTGAGTGATGATAAATCCGTCGTATTGGCGGAAGCAGGACTCAATCGTATTCACCATCATCAGCCAGTGTTCCGGCTGAATATTGGTGGAGTCGATGTTCAAAAGCTGTACAGCGTCT
>CAOJHG010000072.1 GCA_948435975.1 uncultured Oscillibacter sp.
CATGGTTTCTTCTCAGCTCCATTTCAAAGGTTCTTGAGATAAGGCAAAGCGCTGTGCCTCAAAAATACTTCGCCGCCGCCAAAAGACGGAACAGCTTCTCGGCCTTTTCCCCGGCAGTACCTTCCAAGGTAACACTGCCGCCGCTGGCAGGAGGCGGGAAAATGCGTTCCACCGTTGTCGGAGACCCCACCAGGCCAAAGCGGCTCAGGTCCGGGTCCGGAAGGTCCGCCAAAGCAACGACGCGGATAGGCTTGCTCGCGGCCTCCGTTTTGCGCCGGTAGGAGGGAAGGCGGGGAACACAGATATCCTTGTCCACCGTAATGAGGCAGGGGTAGTCCATTTCGCTGATTTGGTACTCGCTGGAGAGGTCCTGCCGGACCTGGATGCGTTTTGCGTCCACGCTGGTAATGGCGTTGACCCAGGCGGCGTGAGGAAGGTGGAGGTGTTCGGCGATAGCGGGGCCGATCTGAGCCGTGTCGCCGTCGGTGGTCTGGCGTCCGCAGATAATGAGGTCTGCGCCCCCCAGCAGGCGAATGCCCCGGGAGAGGGTGTAGGAGGTGGCCAGCACGTCAGACCCGGCGAATTTCCGGTCGGAGAGAATCACGGCGCTGTCAGCACCCATCATGTAAGCGTCTCGAATCATTTCCTCTGCCTGCTGGGGACCCATGGTCAACACGGTAACTTGTCCGCCCACCTGGTCCCGGATTTGCAGGGCGCACTCCAGGGCGAAGAGATCGAAAGGGTTCGTCCGGACAGCCGCGCCCATCCGCTTGAGGCTTCCGGTCTCCCCGTCAATCTCCACGTTGGAGGTGAGAGGGACTTGCTTCATACATACGATGATGTTCATCCTAAAATCAAACCTTTCGCAGTTTTGGAATGACGAAGTTTATTGCTTTAAAGTAACATGGGAAAAAGAAAAAGAGAACCACCCATTCCCTCCCGGAAAATTTTCATTCCAGGAGGGATGGGAGGAGGTCCAGCGCACAGCCGCACCAGACCTGGATTTACTGTGCAGTCCGCTTGGAAATGATGAACAGAACGCCCAGCATGAGGACGATAGAAATGGGCAGGACAATAAAGGCATTAGGGACGAAGCCCGCGATGATATAGCTGAAAAAGCTGACTGCTGCACAGGTAATGGCGTAGGGAAGCTGGGTGGAGACATGGTTCACGTGGTCGCACTGTGCGCCGGCGGAGGCCATGATGGTGGTGTCGGAAATGGGGGAGCAGTGGTCGCCGCAGACTGCACCGGCCATACAGGCGGAGATGCAGACAATAGCCAGGGGGTTATCCATTGCGAAGACGCCCTGAACAATAGGAATCAACATACCAAAGGTGCCCCAGCTTGTACCAGTGGCAAAGGCCAGCAGACAGCCGATCAGGAAAACAATGGCAGGCAGGAACATCTGCATACCGGAAGCACTGGCCTTCACAAAGTCACGGACGAAGAACTTTGCGCCCAGGGAATCGGTCATGGCTTTCAGGCTCCAGGCGAAGGTCAAAATCAGGATGGCGGGCACCATAGCCTTGAAACCCTCGGGGATGCAGCCCATCATATCCCGGAAGGACATGGAGCGGCGAATCAGATAATAAATGAACGTGAATACCAGAGCGAAGGCGGAACCCAGCATCAGGCCCACGGAGGCGTCAGAGTTGGAGAAGGAATTCACAAAGCTCTCGCCGTCAAAGAAGCCGCCGGAATAGATCATGCCAATGACGCAGCAGACCACCAGGACAACAATGGGCAGAACCAGGTCCAGAACCCGGCCCTTTCCCTCTTCCACCTCATTATCCATCATGGCATAGGGGTTGGGGCCGGAAAAGAGGTCGCCGTTTTCCTCTGCGTTCTTCTCAAAGATAGCCATAGTGCCGTATTCTGCGTGCATCAAAGCCATGCCCACCATCATTATCACGGTCAGGATGGCGTAGAAGTTGAAGGGAATCGCCCGGATAAACAGGGTCAGTCCCTGGCCATCCTCGGCAAAGCTGGCAACAGCGGCGGCCCAGGAGCTGACAGGGGCAATGATGCAGATAGGGGCGGCGGTAGCATCGATCAGGTAGGACAGCTTGGCACGGGAGATGTTGTGCTTGTCCGTAACAGGACGCATGACGCTTCCCACAGTGAGGCAGTTGAAATAGTCGTCGATAAAGATGAGGCAGCCCAGGACAACAGTGGCAAGCTGTGCGCCGATGCGGGTCTTGATGTGGTCCTTTGCCCACCGTCCGAAGGCGGCGGAACCACCGGCCTTGTTCATCAGGCAGACCATCGCACCCAGAATGACCAGGAAAATCAGGATGCCCACGTTGTACGAGTCAGAGAGAACGGAAACGATGCCGTCATTGAAAACGTGGAGCACAGTGCCTTCAAAGGTGAAGTTGGAGTACAGCAGGCCGCCCACCAGGATGCCGATAAATAGGGAGCTGTAGACCTCTTTCGTAATCAAGGCCAAAGCAATGGCGATAATAGGAGGCAGAAGGGACCAGAAGGTATTGTAGAAGGGACTGGGGGACTGGACATAACCAGAGCCCTCGCAGGCATCGCAGGGAACGGCGTCGCCTCCGTCGGACAGAACAACGCCCAGAGCGCCGCAGTCGGGACACTCGATCATCTTGGTGCCAGGGTCTTCAGTGGGGTCCTCAGATGCAGCCAGGGCAGGGACGGTCAACACTGCGCACAGGATGGCTACAGCCGCCATCAAAGGCAGGAACCGTCTTTTCAGGGTTCGCATAGCTCTCTCTCCTAAAACAAATAAAAAGTCATGACAACCTGCCATGACTTCACGGAGCAAAGGCTTGTGAATTCACGACAGCGCTCCACCCTTATGGGGTGACAGTCTGCGGGATCTTCTCCCACAGCCCGGCTCCGCTTTCCTCAGGCAGGAAGGGACAGAACCTCGGCAGAAGCCCCCTTCCGTCCTTCCGGGCCTGAACCTCGCTTGGAAGAACGTACTCATGGCGTCCGCGCCTCTATCATGCTTCACTCATTATAGATAATAATTTGAAAAAGTCAACCTTATCTGCCATATTCCTGCAAATTTTTACTGAGGGGTCCGGGAGGGGATTCCAGACATTCCCAAACTGCTCACCGGACGCCCAGTTTTGCCGCCGCCTGTTCCCGCACCTCGGGGAACCAGAGTACGGCTGGCTGGCAGTCCAGATGGGGGCTGAGGTGCTTGTCCATCCAGATAAGATCATACCACCGGCCGAACTTGTACCCGCAGTTTTGAGCGCGCCCCATCTGGCGGTAGCCCATATGGTGGTGGAACTGGATGCTGTTATGGGTGAGGTGCTCGTCGTCCTCTCCATGGGGGCAGGCGATGACGGCGTAGAGGTTGACGATGTTCTGGAGCGCTAAAACGGCCTCCAGCGCGTCGTATAAGGCCCGCCCGGTCCCAGCGCCATGACGGTCCTGGCGGACATAGAGGCTGGTTTCCACGGACCAGTCGCAGGCGGTCCGGCTGATGAAGGCCCCTGCATAGGCGTAGCCCAGAATTTCGCCGTCCCTTTCTGCCACCAAATAGGGGTGTTTTTCCAGGACATGGCGAATCCTCTCCGCGAAGTCCTCCGGGGAGGGAACATCGTATTCGTAAGTGATCGCAGTATTCCGGACGTAGGGTGCGTAGATGTTCACCAGCGCAGCGGCGTCGGAGCCGGCATCGGCAATACGGATGAAAGAAATTTTGCCTATGATATCATAGACGAAAACCGCCGTCAAGAAGCAGGCACGGCAAAACTCCGGTGATTTCGGCAAGCCGCCCTTGAATCTGCCGCCGGACGGTAGTATAATAAAATAAAAGCGGCTGAAAATTTAGGAGGATATGCAATGCGGGGGATAGTAGACTTCAACGATGCAGTGAAATTCAATAAGGAACTCGCGGCTGTTGGGTCCAATACATGATTGGCCTGCGAATCACCCATGATACGCGCCTATATTAAAGAAGCGGCAAAGGCCCCCGTCCAAAGCCCAGTCCGCCGGAGTCCAAAGAAATGCGATTCCTCTGGCGGAGAGTCTGAGGATAGAGCCTCCCTGGCCGCCGCTCAGGAGCTACGATAGGAGGATGACCATGACTACACGGGAAGACCCCGTACTCTCCCGCATCCGGGCCGCCGCCGCCCGAAACACCCTCTCCCACGCGCTTTTGATTACCGGCAGCGGAAACCGCATCTCTGCCGCCCGCTATGCCGCCGCCGCTATGGAGTGTACCGGAGACCAGGACCAGCCCTGCGGCGTCTGCTCTGCCTGCCGCAAGGTCCAATCGGACATTCACCCGGACGTTATCACCGTGCAGGACAAGGACCATAAAAACATCTCTGTGGATATCATGCGCTCTGTTCGCGCCGACGCCTATATTCAGCCAAACGAGGGCAGAAGGAAAGTCTACCTCTTCCCCGACTGCGCCCTGCTGACGGACCAGGACCAGAACCTGCTGCTGAAGCTGGTGGAGGAGGGTCCATCCTATGCGGCGTTCCTCTTCTGCGCGGAAAATCCGGCGTCGGTTCTGCAAACGCTTCGTTCCCGCTGTGTGGAGCTGAAGCTGACCCAGTCCGCTGGCCTGGAGCGGGAGCGCCTGGAGGATGGGGAGGGCCTGTGCTGTGCTATAGCCAAAAAAAAGCCGGGGGCCGTGACCGAACTGGCGGTGCGCCTGGAGCGGTCGAAGCCCACCCGGGAAGACCTGGCGGCAGTTCTGGAACGGAGCCGGGAGCTGTTCGCGGCGGCGCTGCTGCTGGATTATGGACGAGCCCCCGGGGAGCAGGATTGGAAAACGGCGGCGGCTCTTCAGAAGGCCTTGACAAGAAAGCAAATCATGCGCACAATAGAATTACTGCATCAGTATCGCCGGGAGTGCGGCTGGAACGTCGGCCCAGGTCACGTGCTGGGGGCTCTTGCGGCAGAATTGGAGGGAATCCTGTTTGACAGAAGTAATTAGCGTCCGCTTTCGCAGTGGAAGCAAGAACTATTATTTTGACCCCCAGGGCGTTCAGGTCCGAATGGGAGATCAGGTCGTCGTTCAGACTGCCCAGGGCTTGGAGTTTGCCACCTGCACCCAGGGAAACCATGAAGTAGAAGATGAGGCTATCGTAAAGCCCCTGAGCGTCATGGTCCGGATGGCCACTGACAACGACCGCCGCTTAGTGGAGTTCAACCGGAAGAAGGAGAGCGACGCCTTCGACATCTGTGAAAAGAAGATTGCGGACCACGGCTTGGAAATGAAACTGGTCAGCGTTTCCGCCGGGTTTGACAGCAACAAGATTGTTTTCTATTTCACTGCTGACGGGCGAGTGGATTTCCGGGAGCTGGTCCGGGATTTGGCCTCCGTCTTCCGGGCCAGGATCGAGCTGCGGCAAATCGGCGTTCGAGACGAAGCCAAAATGATCGGCGGTCTGGGTATCTGTGGACGGCCCTTCTGCTGTTCCCAGTTCCTGGATGGCTTCATGCCTGTGTCCATCAAAATGGCGAAAACCCAGAACCTGAGCCTGAACCCCACCAAGATTTCCGGCACCTGCGGACGTTTGATGTGCTGTCTGAAATATGAGCAGAACGTCTATGAGGATGCGGCCAAGCGGATGCCTAAGCTGGAATCCTTTGTTCAGACGCCAGACGGCCCCGGCAATGTGAAGGGCGTGGACCTCCTTCAAGAGATGGTAAAGGTCAGCTTAGACGGTTCACCGGAGGGGCTGAAAACCTACCGGAACTGTGAGATTCGGGTCCTGCGAAACGGAAAGGGAAGCCGGGAGGGTATCGAGATTCCCGAGCGCCCCGCCCGCTACGTGGAGGAGAAGGAGGAAGAGGAGCTGGCTGCGCCAATCTTCTCCGCCCCCTTTTATATGAATGACATGCCGCAGGAGGCGGAACGGACAGGAGAAACGGACAAGCCCCGCCGCCGTTATCGGGGAGAAAAGAGCCGGCCCCGCCACCGTCCGGAGGGTCAGCCGTCTTTCCAGGCCCCCGCGCCGAAGAAGCAGGGGGGAGGAAATACAAATCCCCAGCGTTCTGCCAAGCAGCCCCACAAGAGCGGCGGGAAACCGGAGGAAAGCGGAAAGCGCCGCCGTCCGCCCTACCGGGGGAGACGCTGGAACAGCAAAGGGGGAGACGGCCAGAAGAGCGGCGGGTCCGGGACCTGAGCGCGGGCGGAACAGAAGGAGAGGGAACATATGGGAAAATTTGACGGTGTGCTGCTGGCAAGCGATTTTGACAACACGCTGGTTTATACGGAGGAGTGCCTTCGGTCCGGACAGCCGGTGCCGCCTCTTCTGGAACGGAACCGGAAGGCGCTGGAGTATTTCATGGCGGAGGGCGGACGGTTTTCTGTAGCGACTGGCCGGGCGCTGGCGGCTTTTGTGAACTACGCTGCCGGGGTGCCTATGAACGCTCCCTGCATCATCTGTAACGGCGCGTCCCTGTACGACTTTGCTGCGGAAGCCTATCTGGAGACAGCCCTGCTGGATGAGCACGCCCGGGAACGGGGACAGGCAGTGCTGGACAAGTTCCCGGAAGTTGCCATTGAGGCCTACCATATTGATAACGTCATCCATGGCGTTCATCCCAACGCAATCACCCGGCAGCATGAGCGGCTGACGAAGGTGCAGGTCACGGAAGCCCCCACGGTGCTGGATGTGCCCCTGCCTTTGGGGAAGCTGCTGTTTGAGGCGGAGCATGAGAGCTTGGAAGCGGTAGCGGCGTATTTGCGGAAACAGGGCTGGGCGGAGGATTACGAGCTGATCTTCTCTGGAAAGACTCTTCTGGAAATGACAGCGAAAGGGGCCAATAAGGGTGGCATGATCCGGCGTCTGGCGGCGCGGCTGGGCATCTCCATGGAACACGTCTACTGTGCCGGAGACGAGGCAAACGACATTTCGATGCTCCAGGCGGCGAAGGAGGGCTTTGCGCCGGAGAACTGCATTCCTGCTGTACGGGTGTGCGGCGCGACCATCGTATGTCATGCGGAGGAGGGCGCGATTGCGGAAGTGATCGAGATTCTGGATAAGCGCTACAGATGAAATAATTAAAAAAGGGATGGACCGGTTCAAAACAAACCAGTCCGTCCCTTTGTACGCTTACTCCTCTTTGCCGTAATGAACGAGGATGGTCTCTTCGGTATCCTTTGCGCTGATGCGGTCGGCAACCTCCACCTTTTTTCGGCAAAATAGCGCTGCTGCTCCGAAATGTCAGGGAACTGCATCATGAGGCTGAAATCGTCCAAAACCTTATAGAAGCTACCATATATATTTTAACATATACTCTCCAAAATCTGTCAAGGTTCGCGGAGCGTCACCGTCCCAGAGCGGCGGCGTACAGCTCGTTCTTGCCCAGTCCGGTGTGGGAGGCGACCTCTTTCGCGGCGTCCTTCAACCGCATCCCTTCTTCCTGAAGGGCCAGCACCTGCGCTACGCCATCTTCCAGGGTCACGGAGGCTCCCTTCCGGACCTCGCCTCCTGCAACCACCAAGACATATTCCCCACGTGGCGTATGCTCCGTATAATAGTCCACAGCCTCCCCCAAGGTACAGCGCTGGGTCTCCTCGTGGAGCTTCGTCAGTTCCCGGCAGAGAGCTACCCGCCGGTCTGGTCCGAACGCCTCCGACAAGTCTGCCAGAGTAGTCCGCAGCTTATGGGGAGCTTCGTGGAAAATCATGGTCCTGGTCTCCCCCCGGAGGCTTTCCAGGTGTTCCCGGCGGCTTTTTTTATTCACTGTCAGAAAGCCCTCGAAAGTAAACCGGCCCGTGGACAGACCGCTGACCGCCAGAGCGTTTACCGCCGCGCAGCAGCCGGGGATAGACAGGACCTCCACGCCGTTTTCCGCGCACAGCCGCACCAAATCTTCCCCCGGATCGGAAACGGCGGGCGTCCCCGCGTCTGTCACCAGTGCACAGGATTCCCCTGCCAGCAGACGGGACAGGATGGACTGCCCGGCGGTGACATGGTTGTGCTCGTGGTAGCTGACCAGGGGCTTTTTGATGTAGAAATGGTTCAGCAGCTTGACAGATACCCGGGTGTCCTCCGCCGCGATAAAGTCCACGGTTTGCAAGGTCTCCACGGCTCTTGGAGAGAAGTCCCCCAGGTTGCCGATAGGGGTGGCGACGAGATACAGCGTTCTACTCATGATGGGTCCTCCTGTCTGAAATAAATGCGGTCCAGTTCCGGGGTGGGGGAACCGTCCTGAGCTTGCAGGGTCAAGGGCGGCTCAATGGTCAAGCCCGGCTTCCCGCCCCGCCGGCATTCCAGAAGCAGCAGAGAGGGAGGGATTTCCGGCCTCACACACACGAGACGCAGACGTTTGGCCTCCAGACCGGTTCCTCGTCCAGCACAAAGGAGGTCTGCCAGACGGTCCGGCTTGTGAACGAGACAAAAGCTGCCGCCCCAGCGAAGAAGACGGGCCGCCGCGCAGTAAAC
>CAOJHG010000073.1 GCA_948435975.1 uncultured Oscillibacter sp.
TCACCAAGGATTCCAAGAACTGCGATATCCTTACCACCAACTGGAACATCATCCAGAGGCTCCTGGGAGACCTGTCCGCCTATACCTTTGTTCAGGCCCTCCAGAAAATCGACACGCTCCTGACCAGCCCGCCCACCAAGAAAAAGGTAGAGGACCCACTGCTCTCCTTTGCCACCCCCATCCGCACAGTGAACCAAATCAAAGCCCTGAAACGTGATTCTAAAAGCAAACAGTAAGGAGGAATCCCAATGTCAGCCCTGCCTCTTTCCGCCCGGCTGGAGCGTGCCAGCCTCCAGGAAGGCTCTGTGCGTTTCTTCCCGCTGGAGGGAGACGACACCCGCCAAGTCTTCCAGGCCCTGGACCGCATCATAGGGTCCGGATACTGTACCTGGGTTCTGGAGCAGGAGATCCTGCCCTTCTACCAGCGCTGCGCAGCGAAGCAGAAGTCCCCGACTCAGAATAAAGACTCCGACGCCTCTTTCGACGCCTGCCGCATCCCAGACAGCACCTATGACAGCCTGGTTTGCTGCACCTGGGCCAATTCCTTCGCAAACCTGAAAGATGAAGACCCAGATGCCTTCTTCTATCTGCTGCGCAAGATTCTGGTAGAGCCCTTCCTCCGGGCCGACCGCGTCCGAACCCTCCAAGCCTCCTGCCAGGACCGGATTAACCAGGTCTGGGAGGATTATTTGAGAGAACACCCAGAGGAGTGAACCTGCCCCTCTTTCCATCCCCTTCCACCCATCTACCCAGAAAAGGAGAACTGTCCATGATATACAACACCACCCGTATCCTTGCCCAAGACCATCTCGCCAGCAACAACACACGCGCCACCAACATCAATAATAACGACCTCATCATCGGCCCCACCGGTGCGGGCAAGACCCGGAACTACGTCAAGCCCAATCTCCTCCAATGCGCCCTTGAGGGGAGCGGGAGCCTGATTGTGACCGACACCAAGGGCAGTCTGATTCAGGAGGTGGGGCCGGTCCTGGCCGCCCACGGCTACAACGTCATGAACCTGGACTTCATCAACCTGATGAACAGCCAGCATGGTTACAACCCTTTGGATTATGTCCGCTATGACCCTGTCCGGAACCGGTACTCTGAGCAGGATATCATCCGCATCGCCGCCTGCCTGGTCCCTATCGACGACCCCCGCCAGCCCTACTGGGAACTTTCCGCCCAAACCTACCTGTACGCCCTTATCGCCTACGTCCTGGAGGCCCTGCCCAAAGAAGAGCATACCATGGAATCCATATTCCGCTTATACCCTCTCATGCGGCAGCCGGAATTTGAAAAGCTGTTTCAGGAACGGCATGAGGAGGACCCAGACAGCTTCGCCTACCGGGCCTACTGCATGAGCGCCGGAAACGAGAAGGCGGAACGGGCCTTCGCCAGCGTTATGATGATCCTGTCCAAGAACCTGATGCCGCTCTCCTTCGACGGGACCCGCCGCCTGTGCTCCCTGCCGGAACGGGTGGACTTCCGCCGCCTCAGCCGGGAAAAGACCGCCCTCTTTCTCACTGTCAGCGATACGGACCGCTCTATGGATAAGCTTTCCAATCTCTTTTACACCCAGGCGCTACAGGCCCTGTGCGACATCGCCGCCGCGGAAAAGGACAACGGTTACCGCCTCCCCGTTCCGGTGCGCTTCATTCTGGACGACTTCGCCACCAACGTCCGCATCCCGGATTTCGACAAGGTCATTTCTGTCATCCGCTCCCGGGAAATCTCCGTCAGTCTGATTGTCCAGAGCATCAACCAATTATCCGCCCTCTACGGTTCCGACTGCGCCAGGACCATCATCAACAATTGCGATAGCTGGCTCTACCTGGGCGGACAGGACATTGACACTGCCGAATTTCTCGCCATCCGGACGAGCCAGACCCCGGAATCCATCTTATCCATGCCCATCGGGGACGCCTGGCTCTTCCTCCGCGGAAGAAAGGCCCAGCAGGTCCGCAAATACAATCTTCTCTGCCATCCCCTCTACTCCGAGCTGCCCGAAGCTGGAAGTTCCTCCCATCCCCCGGTCTTCGAGGATGTGCCAGAGGCCCCCCGCGCCCTCCAGGTCCGGCCTCAGCCTCAGCCGTCCATGAAAGAGCGCTGGCGGCAGTTGGTGGAAAAGGCCGCCCGGCTGGAGTGGATGCTCTCTGGACAGGGCCTTCCCACGCTGCCAGAGCTCCTGGACAATACGGGCCGCTATTCCGAGGAAAAGACCGACGCCCTGTCTGCCCAGCTCCTGGAGGCCGTGGAGGCTTCCCGCCAGGAGCAGGGCCAGCCGGAGTTCTCTTCCCGGGAGCGGTCCTGCCTGCGGGATTTCCTCTACTGCGCCCTCCGCCTCTCCGCCAGCCGTCCCCCCTGGTTGTCCGAGGTCGCGGGGAACTTCCAGGATCTCCTCTCCTTCGCCCGTCAGATGTGCTGCACCACCCGGACTCAGCTCCACTTTCATGAGCTGTACCCCGACGCCGTCTGGGAGGACAGCTTCTTTAGCCGGATGGACGAGATTTACAGTCTCCTCAGCGGAACCCCCATTACGGACCAGCTCAGCGCTATGGACCGTCAATTGGTTGACTCGCTGTATAAGGACGAAATCGAGGACCTCCAGGACGATCTGGAAATCGACTGGCCGGATGTGGACTCTTACATCGTAGTAGATACAGACGACTTCATTCCCTTGGAACCGGAGGAGCAGGAGTCTGTCTTTGAAACCTTCCAAGTCCTTTCCGAAGGCACATCCCGGCAGGATTGGGCCAGCGCCTTCCCCAATCCGGACGCCTTCTGCCAGCGTTACCTCACCCTGCGGAAGCTCTACTTTGAGACGGGCTTTCCCGAGACCCTTCCCCAGATTGTGGAGCAGGCTCTGGACATCTACCTGCAGGATCAGGCCCAGTCTCTCTTCCTGAACGACGACGCCTACACCGCCGCCTGCGAGCTCCTGGACGAGACTGAGGAACAGCTCCGCCGTCAACTGGGCGGGCAGGGCTGACCGCAAAATTCCCGCTGCTTTCCTTCTGGGACCAGCGGGAGTTTTTTCTTCTCACTTTCTGGCAGGGGGCCTTTGACAGTCCTGCAAAAAACAGGCCGCTTTGCAATAAAATGCTTGCAATGCGGGGGCGGTTGTGGTATGATAGTTCAGCATTCCGCACGGCGCGCAGACCTTCTGTCTGTGCCCTGGCTCTGAGAAACGGGTTGGCAGGGGGAATGAAGCCGCCGGAGGTCAAACTAAATTCGATTTGGAGGAACAAACAACATGGCAAATTCAAGCGTCGTATCCATGAAGGCCCTGCTGGAAGCAGGCGTACACTTTGGGCACCAGACCCGCCGCTGGAACCCCAAAATGGCTCCCTATATCTACACCGAGCGCAACGGCATCTATATCGTGGACCTGCAAAAAACCGTCCGCAAGCTGGAGGAGGCCTACAGCTTCGTCCGCCAGCTTTCTGAGAACGGCCAGTCTCTGCTGTTCGTCGGCACTAAGAAGCAGGCCCAGGAAGCCATCCGCGAAGAGGCCGGCCGCTGCGGTCAGTATTTCGTTAACGCCCGCTGGCTGGGCGGCATGATGACCAACTTCAAGACCATGCGCACCCGTGTGGACCGCCTGAACCAGTTGAAGAAGATGCAGGAGGACGGCACCTTTGACATGCTGCCCAAGAAGGAAGTCATGAAGCACCTGGGCGAGATTGCGAAGCTGGAAAAGTACCTGGGCGGCGTGAAGGAAATGAAGAAGCTCCCCGGCGCACTGTTCATCGTGGACACCCGGAAAGAGCGCAACGCCATCGCTGAGGCCCACAAGCTGGGTATCCCTGTGGTTGCCATCGCCGACACCAACTGCGACCCCGACGAGATCGATTACGTCATCCCCGGCAACGACGACGCCATCCGCGCCATCAAGCTGATTTCCTCCATCATGGCCAACGCCGTTCTGGAAGGCCGTCAGGGCGAGCAGATGGAAGAGGCCGCCGCTGAGGAACCCGCCGCTGAGTAAGCGAATACGATAGATTTTATTGGAGGAACGCAATTATGGCTTTTACGGCTGCTGATGTAAAGAACCTGCGCGAAATGACAGGCGTGGGTATGATGGACTGCAAGAAGGCCCTGGTAGCGACTGACGGCGATATGGACAAGGCCGTTGAGTGGCTGCGGGAAAAGGGCATGGCCGCTTCCGTGAAGAAGGCTGGCCGCGTGGCTGCCGAGGGCATGGCTTACGCCGCTGTGATTGACGGTGTGGGCGTCGTGGTCGAGGTCAACGCGGAAACGGACTTTGTGGGCAAGAATGAAAAATTCGTGGACTTTGTCAAGGGTGTGGCCGCTACTGTGGTCAAGGAGAAGCCCGCTGACCTGGACGCGCTGATGGAGTGCAAGTACAACGGCACTGACCTTACCGTCACCCAGCAGCAGCAGGAGATGGTCCTGGTCATTGGCGAGAACATCAAGGTCCGCCGCTTCTCCTGCTTCACCGAGGGCGTTTCCGTTCCCTACGTCCACGCCGGCGGCAAAATCGGCGTGCTGGTGAATCTGGAGACCAGTCTCTCTGCTGAGCAGGTATCCGAGCTTGGCAAAAACGTAGCGATGCAGATCGCCGCTTTGAATCCCCGGTTCTGGGACAAGAGCCAGGTGACACAGGAAATCCTGGACGAAGAAAAGAAGGTCATCATGGCTCAAATGGAGAACGATCCCAAGATGGCCGGAAAGCCCCAGCAGGTTCTGGAGAAGGCCGCTATGGGCAAGATGAACAAGTTCTACAAGGAAAACTGCCTTCTCCAGCAGGACAGCGTCCGCAGCGATGTGTTCGAGGGCAGTGTAGAGGCCTATATCGCCCATGTTGCCAAGGAGCTGGGCGGCACGATCACTTTCAAGAACGCCATTCGCTTCGAGAAGGGCGAGGGCATTGAGAAGAAGCAGGAGAACTTCGCCGATGAGATTGCTTCCTTGGTGAAGGGCTGATTTCAGCATCAGAGAGAGGACTCACGCGGTTTGCTGCGTGGGTCCTCTTTTTTGGCGTTATCCAGAAACAGGGCGTAAAAAAGGGACCTGCGCACTGTGGCACAAGTCCCTTTATATTTGCGTTGGACAGGTCTTACTTCAGCTCGACCTTGCCGCCCACGTCCTCGATCTGCTTCTTGAGAGCCTCGGCATCCTCCTTGGAAACGCCCTCCTTCAGAGTAGCAGGAGCGCCCTCGACAGTTGCCTTCGCCTCAGCCAGACCCTGGCCGGTGATTTCACGGACGACCTTGATAACCTTGATCTTTGCGGAAGCGTCAAAGCCGGTCAGGACCACGTCGAAATCGGTCTTCTCAGCGGGAGCGTCGCCAGCGGGGCCGGCAACAGGAGCGGCCATCGCAGCAGCGGAAACACCAAACTCTTCTTCCAGAGCGTGGACAAGCTCGCTCAGCTCCAGAACGGTCAGTGCCTTGATCTCTTCGATCATGGCGGTTACTTTCTCAGACATTTTATGGAACCTCCTAAATTCAGTTAAATTTGGGTGTGCCGCGTTTTTTTACTCTGCGGCTTCTTCGGCAGGGGCGCCCTGCTTCTCGGCAATCTGTTTCAGAACGACGGCCAGGCCGGTGATAGGAGCCAGCATGGTGCCGAGGACCTGGGCCTGAAGCACGGGCAGAGCGGGGATGGACGCCAGAGACTTGATGGTTTCCAGATCTACGGGCTTGCCCTCCATGAAGCCGCCCTTAATCTCGAACTTGTCGTTGAGCTTCTTGGCGTAGTCGTTCATCACGCGGGCAGGGGCAACGGGATCGTCGCACAGGGCCAGGGACGTGGTGCCATTCAGCAGGCCGTCCAGCTCGCTCAGGCCGGTGTTGTTGAACGCGAAGCGGAGCAGAGTGTTCTTGACAACGGCATAATCCACGTTGTTTTCCCGGCACTCCCGGCGCAGAGCGGTGTCTTCCTCCACGGTGATCCCCTTATAATCGACGATCACGCCGGCAGCGGCCTTCTGGATCTTCTCAGTCAGCGCGGCAACGACGGCCTGCTTCTCAGATAAGACTTTTGCGTTGGGCATACTTGTTTCACCTCCAGGATTTGACCGGCGGCCCGCCCGGACGGAAAGCCTGCTCTCCCCGGTGCGCCGGTTCAGGAATGCTGCTGGAATGCTTGGGGAGGGGTCCGGTTCCTTTCTCCCTGCGCGTTCAAAAGAAAAAAGTCCCATGCCGCAAAGACATAAGGACTCATCGTAACAGACGATTTGCCGCCCTCGGCAGGACTTACGGGCCTGGCCCACCTGCTGTCTTTGGAACGCATGGGAGATTATACCCCACATCCCGCCAAAAGTCAACCGCTTTTTTACAGATTCGGAAAAAATACTTCCTTGCTCCAAAGGCCCGGGGAGACCCTTGCATTTTCCGGCCCTCCACGGTAAGATAGAGATGCGGAACCGAAACTATGAAAAGGAGAATATTCCTATGAATCAGACGATCACTTCCCCTAACGCTCCCGCCGCAGTCGGCCCCTACTGCCACGCGAAGCTGGCGGGCGGGACGCTGTACGCCTCCGGCCAGCTAGGCTTGATCCCCGCCACAGGCCAGCTCCCTGAAGGCGTGGAAGCCCAGGCGGCCCAGGCCCTGGAGAATCTGAAAGCGGTCCTGGAGGCAGCCGGGATGGGCCTTTCAGATGTGGTGAAAACGACGGTATTCCTGGCGGATATCAACGACTTTGCCGCCATCAACGCGATTTACGCCAAATACTTCCCCGGCGAGGCTCCGGCGCGTTCCTGCGTTCAGGCGGCCGCGCTGCCGAAGGACGCGCTTTTTGAAATCGAGGCCGTCGCCGTCAAATAAGCAAACAGCGGAACAGGCTTGCTTTCCAGGGGTCCCGGGCAGGAAAGCAAGCCTGTTTTCTCATTCAATCACAATATGTACCGACTCATGAAACTCCGGCTCCACCAGTCCGGGAATGGAAACCGCATCCGTAAAACAGACCTCCTCTGCGTATTCCTTCAGTAAGGAGACAATATATGGATGGGGGCGCTCGTCCGGCCGGTCCGCCGCCTCGCAGACAACCGCAGTCTTTGGCTTCAGGCGGCTCAGAATCTTCCTCGTCGCCGAAGACAGGGACGCATGATGGGGCACTTTCAAAAGCTCGCAGGGCGTCAGCGTATCATTGTCCCAGGCCGGCGCGTATACATCGCCTCCCAAAACGATTTCCTTCCCATGGTAATACAGCCTCTGCCGCAGACTGGATATATTCATCATCTTTCCCCAGCGCATCAGGGAATACCGGTCCCGCTCCCCCCGAAACGCCGCATCATAGATTTCCTTCTGCCTGGGATACAGCGCCGGTTCGCCGCTCAGAATATCCATGGACAGCTCATCCGTCAGCCGCAGCGTCTCCACCTCCCGGCAGGGCAGCTCCACCATCTCCCGGACCCGCCCAGGATGCTCCCGGAGGGCCCTGGCATACAGGTCCACGCAGCGCAGCAGATTCCGGGCCGCTTTGGGAAGCCCGTTATCCCCGTCCGGCTCCAGGGGAACGCTGTCCGCCGGGGGGATATAGCTGCTCAGGAGCCGGTCCGCCTCCGCCGCCTCCAGTACCCGGCCCAGTCCGCCAATATGGTCCCGGTGGAAGTGGGTCACCAGCAGGATATCCAGGTGGGAAACGCCGTTTTTCCGCAGAAAATCCCCGGCGTAAATGCGTTTCGAGCGGGGGTCCGGCGCTCTCTGATGGTCGTCCCGCACCAGATTATCGTGTCCGCAGTCCACCAGCATAGCAAACCGCTGTCCGCCGTCCCCTTCCAGTTCCCGGACCAGGATGGAGTCCCCATTGCCCACATTGATGAAATCCAGCACCAGCATATCCGCGCCCCCTGTCTCTCTTCTTTTTCCTTATAAGAAATTTGTTTCCTATACGATATCACACCCCAGAGGCCCATGCAACCAAAAGCGGGCGCACCGGACCGCCAAATTTTGTTGCGGAATTTTGACACCCTGACCAATGCCGCCCATCTGCTTCCGAGCGCGGGCCAGCTTATCGCCGGAGAGCGCTTCTTGATTCCCCGGACCTGCAAAAACCGCTGGAAAAACGGTTGCATTCCTGTCCCAGCCCTGCTATAATCCTAAAAGCATTGATAGAGATAGAGTAAGCGGCGGTGCAGGAATGGGTCTCACGTCTCTCCCCTCGTCCGGCTGGAGATTTCTGCGGCGCGGAAAGGAGCAGTCATGAAAAAGGGTGCGATTTTTGATATGGATGGCCTGCTGTTTGATACAGAGCGGGTATACCAGGACGGTT
>CAOJHG010000074.1 GCA_948435975.1 uncultured Oscillibacter sp.
CCGCAGTTCCTCCCGCTGCCTCTCCTTCTCTATCGGGATATCCTTATAAATCTCCTGAAAAAGCTCAATACTCCGCAACATATGCCGCCGTCCCTCCTGACAGCGCTCCGGGGCTTTCTGCTCCAATATGCACAGCCCGATGTTGAAGCAGTTCATTGCCAGAAGACGCTTTATTGGCTCCGCCTTTATCTGTCTATACAGCATCTCACTGCCCCGCAAGGCATCCTGAAAGAAGGGCAGCGCCTTCTTCAAATCAGCCTCCATATAGCAGAGAGAACCCATCATCGACTTTAGAAAGGAATATTCCTGCCAGGAATCCGCTGTCCGGGTCTCCTGACCATTCTCCCATGCAATGACCGGCTCCAGGAGCGTCTCCGCCTGCTGGATGCACTGCCAGGCCATCGCCGTATTCCCTGCCTTCGTGCAGAGGTCCGCCATATAGACGCTGGTATCATACGCGAGCTTTCGGGCGGTCAGGTCCTGCGTCTCCTCATACCGCTTCAGGCTGGCATTCAGGCAGGCCTGCCAACTGTTCCAGGACGCCTCCAGACGGCCCATGTCCTGATAGATGTCCCCCAATTCTTTTTGGACCTGTGCCTCCAGGAGCAGATCTCCTGCACCCGCGTCGGCCAGCATCTTAGAAACGTCCTGGGCTGCGAGGCACATCTCCTCCAATCCTTCATAATGCCCCAGCTCCTTTTGGCGGGACACCCAGGTTATCATTGCCTGGACCCATTCCTTCGCAGGCTCCGTGTAGAAGTGACTCTCATCCTGGCACTTCCCGCGCCAGATATTGACCAGCTTCTGCTGCCAATCCATTGAAATTTCGCAGTCCTGCCTCGTGTTGATCCCATACCAATACATATTCGCCAGCCTCTCCGCCGCATCCGGGTTTTCCGCCTCCGCCGCCCTGACCAGCAGCTCCAGGGCCCGGCCGCGGTCTACCATGGTCTGGATGCCCCTCTGACACGCCAGGGCAATCCGGAACAGCCGGTCCTCTTCGGGAAGCCCGCTCTCCGGGAGGTCCAGATCCGCGATGGCCTTTTCCAGCACGGCGGGCAGGTCCTCCGGTCTCACGCAGGGCGGGAGTCCCGGGAAGGCCCGCGCCAGTGCCGCCCGGTCCGTTGGGGACACCTCCACTGGAATCACCGTCTTTCCCGCCGCCCGTGCCTGGGGGTACTCCATTGTCCGGGCGTAGCTGTCCGCCTCCAGCATCCAGGGCGTAACGGTCAGGACAAACAGACTGCACCCATTTATCTGCGCGGCGATATCCTCGTTAAAATTCTCCCCTGGGAGCAGAAACTCGTCATACCAGACGGCGGCATCCCAGCAGCACGGGACCTTACAAATCTGCCGCATAAGCTCCTGAGCCTCCATCCGGTCCGCCTTGCGGTAGCTGAGGAAGATTTTGGTCCGAAACGCCTCGCAGACATACGCGTGATCCTGGTCCTCCTTGACCCTGGATTCAAAAAATTTTTTCAGCTTCTCCCGGTAATCGAAGTCGCTTTTCTTGAGGAGCTGCATCACGCCCTGATCTTGGAAAACCGCGTTGAACGCCGCCCCCAGTCCTTCCTCCTGGGCGATGGGCAGGATCAGGATTCCCCGCTCCAAAGCGTAAGGAATCTCCAGGTCTCGCGCCCGGTTCGGCTCGCTGAGGAAGCGCCGCGTTACCATGACCGCCAGCACCTGTATTTGCTCCAGGTCATTCAAGAGCTCTTCTTGGTCATAAGGCGCGAAGGGCTCCAGGTCGCGGCAAATCATACAGTCCCAAAAGCGGAGGATATCTTCCGCCATTTCGTCCAGACGCGCCGCAACCTCCTCCGGGTGACCTGTCAGGAAAAGCCTGGGCAGGCCGGGGACCCAGGCATTTTTTCTTGTATAGTAGCAAAGCCTCATATTTTTGTTCTCCTGTCAAGTAATATCCAGCAGTTCCAGAAGGGATGCGATTTCGTAATCAATCCGCAGGTCCTTCGGCCTTGCCTTTCCCTCCGGATTGTACCAGCAGCAGGGCAGGCCCGCCCGGTTTGCCCCCCGGATATCGGTAGTCAGGGAGTCCCCGATGGCCAAAGTATTTTCCGCCGTCATGCCGGGGACCCGCTGGCGCACATACGCATAATAGGCCGGGTCTGGCTTTGCCGCGCCTGCCTCCTCCGAAATGAACGCCGACTCAAAAAAGCCTGCAAACACACTATTCCGAAGCCGGTTCCTCTGCACGGAGGCTACTGCGTTGGTGATGATGTACATATGGTGCCCCCGGTCCCTCAGGGTGCGGCAAACCTCCTCCGCATAGGGAAGCGGATACACCCCCTTCCCCAGAGCCTCTAAGTAATCGCGGTTGCACGCCTCCGGGTCCCGGTCCAGCCCCAGTCCCTTCAAAAATCGTACATACCGTTCCAAAGTCACATAGCCCTTGTCCACCTCTCCCCGGTCAAAGGCGTCCCAAAGCTCCCGGTTGATCTCGTGGTAGAGTTGGTAATTTTCCGGGCTGTAGGGGATCTCGTGGACCTGGCACATATGGGCAAAGGCCTTTTCAGACGCCTTGGGGAAGTCAAACAGTGTGTCGTCCGCGTCGAACAACAGGTAGGGGTACTTCATAAAAACCGAATCCTTTCCGGGCGGCGGGGAAGGCCCATTCCATTTTGCTTATCTTATCACGGCGGCGGGAAAAAGGCAATCACCCCTTCCCTCCTTTTTCCATACCATGAAGCAAGGGGGGAATGCTGAATGAAGAAAACCTTCGGCGTCATCGGAGGAGACCGCCGTCAAGCGGAGCTGGCCCGGCTGCTGCGGGAGGACGGAAACACTGTCCTAACCTACGGCCTGGACCGCTGGAAGCCTGGCGGCGAGCGCTCCTTAGAGGAAGCCGCTTCCGCAGACGCAGTGATTTTACCGCTGCCGCTCTGCAAGGGAGACGGCGTGCTGAACTGCGAGGAGGGCTCTGCGGTACCCACGCTGGACCTCTTCCGCCGCCTGAGACACCAGCAGCGCATCCTGGCAGGGCAGGTCCGTCCTGCTCAGCAGCGAGAGGCAGAGAGCTGCGGCTTGGTCCTGGAGGACTATTTTCTCCGGGAAGAGCTGGCCGTCTCCAACGCGGCTGCCACCGCAGAAGGGGCCATTCAGGTCGCCATGGAGCGGATGGACGCCGCACTGCTGGGGGCGGATTGTCTGGTGATTGGTTTCGGGCGCATTGGGAAGCTGCTGAGCCACCGCCTTCACGGTCTGGGCGCCCGCGTGACCGCTACTGCCAGAAAACCGGAGGACCTGGCCTGGGTCCGTGCCTATGGCTATACTCCGCTGGAGACTGGCAGGCTGGAGGGACATCTATCTTCCTTTCGCGCAGTCTTCAATACGGTCCCCTCTTCCGTCCTGGGAAGGCCGCTGCTGGCTCAGCTTCCGCTGGACTGCCTGTGCGTAGACCTGGCGTCTGTGCGGGGAATCGAACCGGCGGAAAACGTGGTCTGGGCCCGCTCTCTGCCTGGCCGCCTGACTCCGCGCACTGCCGCAGCAGCCATCCGGGACGCGGTCTATTACATCTTATTGGAAGAACGAGGTGACCCTGCATGAGAAAAGAACGGGTCGGTTTTGCAGTATGCGGTTCCTTCTGCACCCATGCGAAGGTGCTCAAAGCACTGGAGGCGCTGACGGAACGCTACGAGACGGTGATTCCCATCGCCTCAGAGATTTCCGCGTTCACAGACACCCGCTTCGGCAGCTCGGAGGATCTGCTGGAAAAGTTGGAGGACCTGACGGGGAACGACGTCCTGTGTGATATTCCCTCTGTGGAACCCTTTGGTCCTAAGGGCTTGCTGGATGTGCTGGTCATTGCCCCGGCCACTGGCAACACCATCGCCAAGCTGGCCGCAGGTATCACAGACACGGTAGTTACCATGGCGGCAAAGGCCCACCTGAGGAACGGGCGTCCGGTGGTCGTGGCTGTTTCCAGCAACGACGGACTGTCCTCAGGCGCAAAGAACATCGGGGAACTGCTGGTCCGCAAGAATTACTATTTTGTACCCTTTGGACAGGACAACGCCTTTGAAAAGCCCTGTTCATTGGTAGCGGATTTCAGCCTGCTGCCGGAGACCATCGACGCAGCCCTTCAAGGGGAACAGCTTCAGCCGCTCCTCCTTCGCTGACGCGTCCATAGTATGCAAAAGGGACTGGGCAGATGTCCGGTCCCTTTTTTTATTGAGCATTCCTATGGCCTGTACAGCATTTCTATCCCCGAAAAAGGCCGGGTTCCTGCTGTTTTGTTCTTTTCCTGTCCCCTTCATTGGAATTTTTCCACCGATATCCTTTTTTTCATAAAAGTCTTTTCCTTATTTTGGCTATTTTTCTGGAAATTTCTCTAGCTTTCTTAAAAGGCTTGTGTTATAATAATTCCATCATATATATGTAAAAGTCCGACGGCTCAGTATGTTGACAAGTCCGCCCCCTTCATTTCTTTGCCGCTGTACAAAACATGTATGTTTCCACTGGTTGGAGCTGATAAATTAAATTTGCGAAATCAGATAGGAAAAATAGGAAATCGTATACCAAACGCCGCGCCTGCATCGCAGATCTTCCAGGACATCCCTGCGTTGAGACAAGGCGTCTGAGCTGTGAAAGGAGAAAAAGATTATGCGGATTTCCACGAAGGGGCGCTATGCGTTGCGGCTGATGATGGATATTGCAGCCCATGACGGGGAAGGTTACGTCTCCTTACGGGATGCGGCTGTGCGGCAGGGAATTTCCATGAAGTATCTGGAGCAGATTGCCGGAATGCTCTCCCGGTCCGGCGTACTGCAAAGCGGACGGGGAGCCCAGGGCGGCTACCGTCTTGCCAATGCGCCGGAGGATTACACAGTGGGCCATATCCTGCGCCTGACTGAGGGCAACCTTGCGCCGGTGGCCTGCCTGTCGGAGCCGGACAACCGGTGCGGCCGCAGCGGAGATTGCTCCGCCCAGGACTTTTGGGAGGGCCTGTATGAGACGGTCAACGAATATATTGACCGCTTCACGCTGGCAGATTTGCTGGAGGCTCAGCAGAAAAAGGACCAGGTGGAACCCATTTGCATCCTGACCAGCAAGCGGGCCGTCTCTGGCGCCAAAGAAGAAAAACGCCTTGCCGGAGAGGAAAAGCGTCTATAAATCCCGTTTTTCCCGCGGACAAGCCATTGCCTTGTAAAAAAGGAGGCCTCTTATTGAGATAGAGGTCTCTTTTTTTGCGCTCCGATTTTTTCGGGAACGGGCTTGACAAATAGACAACACCGTGTTATATTTTAAGCGTCAACATCGTGTTATACTTTATGGAGGGCAGTTATATGATACCGCAGCTATCCGACGCCGAACTCGAAATTATGAAAATCGTATGGGGGAACCAGTCAGAAGTAACGCTGTTTCCCTATATCATGGACGGGCTGGCGGCTAGGGGCAGGCCATGTCAGAAGAATACTCTGATCGTGCTGTTGTCCCGGCTGATGAACAAGGGCTTTTTGAGCGCCAAGAAAATCGGGCGCCGCAATGAATATGCCACCCTTATTTCGGAGATGGAATACCAGACAGCGCAGACGAAAAGTTTTTTGGATAAGCTGTACGAGGGGAACGCAAAAGGGCTGGTCTCTACTCTGATTATGGGAGACCTGCTGGCGGACGAGGAATATGAGGAGCTGAAAAAGCTGCTGGAGAAAGGGAACGAAAACCGATGAATGCCATTTTGAAAACCTTTCTCTCCATGTCCGTTTCCGGCGGCTTGCTGATCCTGGCCCTGCTCTTGGGAAAAAGGTTCTGGAAAGACCGCCTCAGCCGTCAGTGGCAGTATTACATCTGGCTCATTGTCATTCTTCGGCTGCTGCTCCCGTTTGGGCCGGAAGTAAACCTGCTGGGAAAAACCTATCAGGCTG
Source organism: uncultured Oscillibacter sp. (assembly GCA_948435975.1). GTDB lineage: Bacteria > Bacillota > Clostridia > Oscillospirales > Oscillospiraceae > Oscillibacter. The sequence continues at coordinate 5,883 of CAOJHG010000074.1, forward strand.
TAGAGCAGGCAATCACCCAGGATGCGCCTTTGCTGCAGCAGCTTGTGCCAAATATTCCGGAAGACGTTCTCGCTCCTGCTGCCGGTGTGGAGCAGAACCGCAGGACCGTGAATTCTTCCTCAGAAAATTTGACAGGCGCACACCCGCTTCAAGAGATTGGGGCGCTGCTGAAAGAGCATATCTGGCTGATTTGGCTTGCGGCTGCTCTGGGTCTGCTGATACGAAAAATAACAATCTATCAGGGCTTTCTGCGATATATCAGGGCTGGATTGAACCCGGTTTCTGATATGGAGATTTTAGACCGGCTTTCCATCACTGCGGAACAGGCAGGCGTTCAAAAGCCCATAGAGCTGTGTGTCAATCCGCTGGTCTCTTCGCCGCTTTTGACCGGTTTATTTCATCCATGTATTGTATTGCCAAGCGTGGATATTCCCGAAAAGGATTTTCAACATATCGTCCTGCATGAGCTGACCCACTACAAACGGCGGGATATACTTTACAAATGGCTGGTGCAGGCGGTCGTTTGCCTGCATTGGTTTAACCCGCTTGTGCATCTTATGAGTTGGGAAATCATAAAAGCGTGTGAATTTTCCTGTGATGAAGCAGTCCTCACAAAGCTGGGAACCGGCAGTGCGCAGGAATACGGAAAAACCTTGCTTGACGCTATGGCGGCAGTCGGGAGATACAAGGAAAATCTTGGGACTGTCACTTTAAGCGAAAATAAACAACTGTTGAAAGAAAGGTTAGGTGCAATTATGAATTTCAAGAGGAAATCCATAGGGATGCGGCTTTTGACAGGCGCATTGACGCTTTGTGTAATGTTCGGTGCGGCTTACGTTGGCGTTTACCCCGCCGCAGCCAATCAGACAGCAAGCAGGCCGCCGGTATCTGGAAAGAAGCATCCTGCGCAGGTTGGAACAGGTACGCACAGCGGTATGTATTCTTTAATGGCGGAACGATACTATGAAGCTGGCACTCTTCCTCTGTTTCAAATGGTGTTCCTCCGGCTGGACGAAGAAGCGCAGAGTAAATGGCTGAACAGAATCTATGCAGACCAGAATATCATGTTTATGGGAGCTGCAGTCACTGTGCTGGACGATGACTGCGCATCTATCCTGAATCTGGCAGAAACAGTCTATGAGGATGGTGACATCGCTTTTTTCTCTAATCTGGCTGCACATATGAGCGAGGAGACATTAGAAGCCTGGCTGGATAGGGCCATAGAGGATGGGTCGTGGGGCTTTCAGTCTGTGCTGTTCAATGCGCTGGATTTAGGCGGCGAATTTGACGCACGGAGAGAGAAGCAGGAAAAAGAATGGGAAGCGATCCAAAAAGCGGAATACAGGGCGGTTGGCATTACGATGGATGGCAAGAATTATTACTACCAAGGGAAGCTGGTCAACATCTTTCTGGACATCCGGCCAAACAAATCCTTTTACACACTGGATATGAACCCAAAAGGAACGGTCAATGTCAAAGTTATCCGCAATGAGGAGGATGAGATCACGAGCGCTGCCTATATGACAGACGCGGAAGTAATGGAACTGCTGGGCGATTTGTATGGCGATGAGGACGGCTCTAGTGTGGAAATAATCCCGGTTGATTTGAAAACCGTAGCGGCCGGAGAAACCATTTTTTTGGGAGAATACACTCTGTCCTACGGAGACGAGATCTGGTATGACATCTTAGCGGAAACGGGAGACAGGATGCAGGTCTTTTTCGCTAAGGACGAGCAGAAGAGTCCGGTCTATTGGTCTGTGAATAATCTGCGGCAAACGGGGGAACCACTGGAATGCGCCTCAGATTTCACCGTTAGGCCTCCGGCAAAGCCTGGAACCTACCGGCTGTACCTCCGGGCCCCGGACGGCGCGTTGGGAAATGTAAAGGGCAGCATTTCAATTTTATTTACAGGCGAGTCCTAACGGCTGAATCATCATTTACTATGCACCGCATGGCTTTGCTGCTGTGCGGTGCTTTTCAGATGGAAGAAATGCTGAAATGGCAGAAGGTCCTGAAGGTCTTCCCGGCACAGTTCCAGACAGCAGAAGAAAATTTTGAGAAAAGTCAAAGAAATGCTTGACAAAAAGGGGGGTATCTGATATAGTATTTCTTGCCCGTGAGGAGTCCTTTATATGGCGGCATAGCTCAGTTGGCTAGAGCATGCGGTTCATACCCGCAGTGTCCCCGGTTCAAATCCAGGTGCCGCTACCAGACTTTCATGAAGCGCCGCAAGGCGCTTCATGGAGGCTCGTTTTCCTCCCTGGTTTTCATTCTTCCAACGACGGCCCGTTGGTCAAGTGGTTAAGACACGGCCCTTTCACGGCTGTAACATGGGTTC
>CAOJHG010000075.1 GCA_948435975.1 uncultured Oscillibacter sp.
TACGAGATCCTTACGAGTGACTGGAGTTCAGACGTGTGCTCTTCCGATCTCTGGCGGACCGCATTGCCCTCCAGCTGGCGGCGGGGAACAGGGGGGCATATGCTTAGAATCCTTTCCTTTATCGACGAATCCGGCGGGACGGAGCTGACCCTGCCCGTTACCCCCGCATCCTACGAGTGGCGCTGCGCCGGGAAAATCGAGACCGTGCGCCTGGACCAGCTTGGGGAAATCAGCCTGCCGGCCGGACGGCGGATGGGGGAATGCGTTTTGAATGATATCCTGCTTCCTGCCCAGCTTTACCCCTTCTGTGTGCCGGGGGCCTCGGCGGACCCTGCCGGATACCTGCGGGTGCTGGAGAGCTGGTGCCGGAACGGAAGCCCCCTGCGCTGGATTGTGCCGGGGACCTCCATCAACGTCCCCGTTCTGATTGAGTCCATTACCCAGGGGGAGAAGGACGGGACCAACGACGTTTATATCTCGCTCAGCCTGAAGGAGCGGCGGAAGCCGGAAGCGCCGGTCCTTTCCGCCGCCTCCAGCGGGTCCGACCTTGCCCCGCGGGACACGCAGACGGGCGCTTCCTCCGCTAAAACCTACACGGTGCAGAAAGGCGACTGCCTCTGGGCCATTGCGAAAAAATACTACGGCGACGGGGCGGAATACAAGAAGCTGGCCGCCGCAAATCCCTTTATCAAGAATCCAAACCTGATTTATCCCGGACAGGTGCTCACCATTCCGGCGGCGAAGAACCTGCCCTCTGCGGAAGCGGACGCGCCCAGCACCGCCCTGGCGGAGAGCGCAAACGCCGTTTGGGATGGGACGGGCTGGACCATTCAATAGAAAGGAGGCGCGTTGTGGAACAGGCCTATTCCCTGCTTTTGACCGGACCCAACGGCAGCGGCGGACAGGATGTGACCGGGCTGGTGCAGTCTATCGCCTGGCGGGGCAGCGTCCGGCAGATTGCGCGGGAATTGCAGGTGCGGCTTGCCGTCCTCAGAGATGGCAGCGTTCCGGTCCCCGCTCTGGAGGAGGGCGCGTCTTTGGTGTTTCAGGCCGGCGGCGGGACACGCTTCATCGGGCAGCTCCTTCAATGCACCACCACTACCGAAAATTCTATTGTGGACCTCAGCGCTTTGGACCGGGGGCGTTTTCTGGCGGGCATCGACGGCTGGTTTCACTTCCGGGGCGTGCCTGTGGAGAGCGCTGCGGCTCAGGTCTGCGGGGAGTTCGGTATCCCTGCCGCTTCCCTCGCCGCCGGGGGGACCGTTACCCGCAAATTTTCCGGCGTGGCGCTGGATAAAATCATTTCCACCCTCTACGCCATTGCCGCGGAACAGACCGGAAAGCGGTATCTGGCCCGTTTTACCGGGGAGGGCGCCCTGGAGGTCGTGGAGAAGCCCGAGGCCGCCGGTCTGGAGATTGCTCAGACAATGTGCGTGACCAATACATGGACGATTGAAAAGCTCTGCAACAGCGTGGCCGTTTATTCAAAGGACGGCGTACTGATCAACCGGATAGAGGACGCCGCTTCCCTGGCCTTGAATGGACGGCTGGAGCACAGCATCACGGAATCCAAGGACAAGGACGCGGGCGGGGAAGCGGCGGCGTGGCTGGCGGACAACGGCTTGCAGCAGACGCTTACCGTGGAGGTGCTGAACCCGCCGCTGTCTCTGATTTGCGGCGAGGCGGTGGTGCTTCGGGACACTGGCAGCGGGGTCAGCGGCCTGTTTTGGGTGGACGGGGATACCCACACCTGGAAGAACGGACAGCACTGCGGGAAGTTCAAGCTGAATTTCCGGAACATCATGGCAGCGGGAAAGGCGGGAAGCGCGGGATGAGTATGGACAACGCGGCAAGCCGGATGATTGCGGCTATGCGCCAAACCAGCGAGAGCGGAAAGGACCCGCCTCAGCTCTTTATTGGCACGGTTCTGGACGGGGATGAAGAAACCTTGAAGATCCAGTGCAACGGCCAGGAGCTGGAGCGGGAGGACCTGTGGATTCCGCCCCGTTTGCTGAAGGGCTACAGTCCCAAGCTGGCGGGGACCGTACAGGGGACTTGCAGCAGTCACGGCGGAGCCGTCACTTCGCCGGTGGGGGCGGACGTGCTGGCGCGGAGTGTCTTCGGCTTGCAGGCGGGGGACACGGTGCTGCTGTTTTCGCCGGACCAGCAGGAATATTTTATCATTGACAAGGTGGTGTCGCTGGCGTGAGCGGTATTTTTCCTATGTTTCAGGTCCCCGCTCAGGCAGGCGCCGCGGGAAGCCTGCCCCTTTACTGGGATGTTGATATAGATTACGGCGCCGGCCGGCCGCGCTGGAGCGGCGGGAATCCCGTGATTGTCTGCGGCCTGGAGGCGGTGAAGAGCTGGGCGTGGAGAGCCGTCATGACCGCCCGATACCGGTTTGCCGCATTTTCCTGGGCGTTCGGCTGTGAGCTGGAGGCGCTGGTGGGCCAGCCATACCGCGCCGGTACAAAGCTGAGCGAGGCGGCCCGGTATGTGGAAGAGGCTTTGACCGTCTCCCCATACATCCTGGAGGCGCGGGCGTCCGGGGCTCGCTTTGACGGGAGTACGCTGCATTTGTCCGTTCGCTTTCAATCCGTCTATGGAGAGGAGGGGTTTGATGTTTGAGGACCGGACGCCGGAAACGCTGAAAAAAGAGGCGCTGGCGCAGATTTGTCCGGCGGCTGGCCTTTCCGCTCTGCCCGGCAGCTTCGCCGACGCGGTGGCGGGTCCGCTGGCCTTTCAGCTCAGCCAGTTTTACAAGGCGCTGCCCGCTGTGGTCTCCATGCTGTTTATCGACGAGTCCAGCGGCAGGTTTATTGACAAGGTGGCGCAGGATTACCACGGCCTGTCACGGCACCCAGGCACAAAGGCACGCTGCGCCGTCACCCTCTCCGGCCTCGCGGGGACCAGACTGGACAAGGGGACCGTTTTTCTTACCAGCGGCGGGCTGCGCTTCCTTCTGCTGGACGCCGTGACCATTCCCGCCAGGGGAAACGCGCTGGGCACGCTGGAGGCGGAGCATGTGGGCGCGGCGTACAACGTCCAGGCGGGGGCGGTCGTCCGGATGCTGGTTAACAAGCCGGGCGTGGACTCCTTCCAGACCACACAGGCCGCCGGAGGCACCGACACCGAGAGCGACGCGGCGCTGTTTGCCAGAGTGGACGACGCACGAAAACGGCCCGCAACCAGCGGAAACGGCTGGGATTACCGCCGCTGGGCCATGGAGGTGGACGGCGTGGGAGAGGTCAAGATTGTCGAGCTGTGGGACGGGCCGGGGACCGTGGGCCTGACCGTCGTTGGCAGCAACTTCCGCGCTCCGGAGGAAACGATTGTGAGGGCCGTGGAAGCCCATGTCCTGGAGCAAAAGCCGGTTGGGGCCACGCCTGCGGTTTTTCCTGCGGAAGAGCTTCCGGTATCCGTCTCCGCCCAGGTCTCAGTCTTGGGCACGACGGCGGAAAGCGTGGCGGAAACGCTGGCAGAGCGGCTCAGGGACCTCCTGGAGCGGATGATCCGGCAGAAATGTCAGGCCATCTGCTATACGCCGGAGGACGACAGCTGCTACACCCTGCTGTATAACCGGGTTCTGGCACTGCTGCTTTCTATTGACGGCGTGGACAACTTTTCCGCGCTCACGCTTAACGGCGGTACGGAGGATTTGGTCATCCCGCCGGATTCCATCCCGGTGCTGGAGGAGGTGACAGTGACTTGAGAGCGCTGATTCAAGAGCTTCCAGCCCATTATCAGGACAGCCCCCAGGACGCGGAGCTTCAACGGGTCCTGTCTCTGCTGGCGGAACGGGCGGAGGCGGACATGGACTTCACCTTCCGCCAGCTTTTCCCCTCCACCGCTTCCGGCTGGGGGCTGGCGCTGTGGGAGTCCGCTTTCGGCATCCATCCAGAGGCCGGACAATCCGAGGCGCAGAGGCGGGAACGGGTATTGGCCAAGGTCAAGGGCACGGGCGTTTCCACTCCGGAAAAGCTCCTGGCACTGGCGCAGTGCTTCTCCGATTTCCGCGCTGAGCTGGAACAGTTCCCGGCGGAATACCGCTTTTTGATTTGGTTCGTTGGCACGGTGAATCCCGTGGCGCAGGAACGGATGCTGCGGGCGGTCATTGACGAACTCAAGCCCGCTCATCTGGCATGGAAGGTCCAATACAAGCTGGTTTTGACCGGCGGCGTTTTTTCCGGCGCGGCGCTGAGAAAGGCGGACTGCTTCATTTTCAAGGACGTATGGGCGGTTCCCGGCGGACGGCCCGCGGAACCCGCGGTAGAGCTGTCTGCCAGTGTCCGGACCTCCGGAGGATGCCGCACGGCGGAACATATCATTTTCCTGTCGCAGGAAGGAGGCTGAACATGGCGCTTGATAAAATCATCGTGACCAACGCAGGTCATGCCCTGCTGGCCAAAACTCCCCAGGGCGTCGGGGCCCACGTCACGCGCTGGCAGTTCGGGACCGGCGCTCTGCCCCCTCAGACCGCGCTGGAGTCCGTTACTGAGCTGCTGGAGCCCTTAAAATTCCTGCCCATTGCCTCCGTTGCCAACGACGGCGCACAGGCTACCGTTATGGGGCAGTTCGTCAACACGGATATGGACGCTTTTGTTTGGGAGGAACTTGGGCTTTGGGCAAGCGACCCGGACGAGGGAGAGATCCTGTTCGCTTACGGCAACGCACGCGGCGCGGGAGACTTGATTGAGGCGGGGGACGTCAAGCTGAGGGAATTCACCTTCGGCGTTCAGGTCTGCTTTTCCAGCGCGGCGGAAGTGACCTTTGAATCGCAAAAAAGCCTCATCTTCGCCACGCTCAAGGACCTGGAGGACGTTGCCGCGAAAGTCAGAGGCTTTTACCAGACCTTCGAGGCGGAGGATTGGGCCGGCGGCGAAATCCGCATTCCAAAGGCCAGACACCAGATTGCGCCCGTGCGGAGGGCCGCCATGTGCCGCATTTCTCAGCATATTGGCCGCACCGCTCTGGACTACTACGGCGCTTCTGCCGCCCTGGGACGGAAGAGCATCACCAACGCCGTCGCCGCCGCGCTCGACGCCAATACCGCTGCGCCGGGCTCCTATCCGGTGGGGCCGGACGGACATCCTAAATTGACATGGCATCAGGTGCAGTATTACATCCTCGACGGTATCCTCACCACCGATTCCGCCGCACGCGCAAAGGCAAACGTTCAGGGCTGGAACTGGCAAAATCGGGATATCACAGGCGCGGTCTCTTCCCTCTCCCTCGACGACGTGCTTGCCGCCGCGCATATCCCCGCACTGGGAGGCTCTTCCGCAGGGCTGGATACGCTTTGCAGCGATATCGTTTTACAGTCCCTGCGTCTGCGGAGGAAGGCGGACGGCGTGGGTGATGTGGATTCCTACGATCTGGACGGCGCTTTTGTTGTCAACGGGTGGGGCGCTTTTGAGACGGACGCGGAATGGGACATGGACACCGGCGAACTGGTCCTGCGGGCGGATGGGCCTTATGCAGGGGCGGTTTTGGTTACGGGTTAGGAGGATATTTCATGGGCTTTTATGGAAAAGATATCACCATTGACGGCGTTGTTTGCGGGACGCTCATGCGGGGCGTGGCAAGCGGAGAGTATCTGGCCGTCTTCGAGCGGGAACACGCCTCTCTGGAGCAGATTGAGGCCATCAACTGGGAACGCCCGGAAGTGAAGTGCAGGCGGGACGCGGACAAGCTCCTGCCTGCCGGGTGCGGGTTTCAGGTGCGAAAAATCTCCTATGACAGCGGCGTTCGGGCTTTTACCGTCACGGTGCAGGTGAAGGAGCAGTATTTGGGAGACGTCAGCGGATATCAGGCACAGATAGAGACGCTGGCAGAACAGGCGGACGCGGCCAGGGCGGAGGCGGATTCTGTACGGCAGCAGATGCTTGACAGGGAAACGGACCTTGCTGCGGCTTATGAGGAAGGAGTGGAAAAGATTGGCTGAAATTCACACGCTGGCGCTGGAGGCCATGCGGGAAAAGGGGACGGCGGACGCTGCGGCTCTCGCGGTTCGTGCGGCTGGCGGAGATGTGGACGGGACCTTTCTCAACGCGCACCAAGCAGTGATTCCCACTTGGCGGCAGAGGGATTTTTCCAGCGTTCCTCTGGGCACTCCGTACAAGTGGCGGGGACGGGTCTACAAGCTCTGGCAGCAGCACGACGCATCTTTGCAGCCGGACTGGACGCCTGATAACGCCGTCAGCCTTTGGGATGTCTGCCACAGCACCGACCCCGCTCACGCTGTTCCATATCAGGACCCGCAGGGCGTCCGAGGGCTTTGGCAGGAAAACGAGTGCTGCATCTTTGACGGCCATATCTGGCGCTGTCTGGTGAAAGATAACGCCTATGGACCCGCCGCACTTCCGGAGCGTTGGGAGGACCTGGGGACGGTCTCGGAGAGCTGAGCTTTTCCGCAGGGAAGGACTTCTTTACTATGACTTTGAAAGAAATGTCTCAAGGCTATCTTGACAGCGCTAACGCCATTCATGACAGGATTGTGCAGCTCCGCTCCGCGGCGAAGCTGGAGGCGGACCCGGATGAGATTATCCGCATTCAGGTCCGCATTGATAAGCTCCTTCCGCTCTGGAGGGAGAACCGTGAGCTTGCCGTTTTGACTCGCCGTTACTACGAAAGGAGTTATCATAAGCATGAGAGATACTCGCTTTGATACACGCTCCAGCGAGTGGATTGGCGATTTGTCCGTTTGGCTTCATGAGAATTCTGATGATAATTCCGAACAGCTCTCCAGGCTCAAAAGAAATCTCAGGACGGCACTCAAAAGCGAACTTACCCCTCGGCAGAGAGAGATCCTGGAGCTTTGCTTCTTTCACAACATGAACCTCACGCAGATCGCTCAGAAGCTCCACCGCAATAAATCCACCATCTCCAGAACCGCCAAACGCGCTAAAGACAGACTCAGACGCGTCTTGAGATATTCCTTTTGAAAACCCTGCCGGGACACGTAAGAAAATGCACGCTTTCTTTGGTAAAAACGTGCATTTTCTGCTGGCCTGGATAAATTCGTTCTTCCTAATCAATTCTGCTGCTGCAAACGACTTCTGGGAACTGCAATTAAAATGTGGCGCTTGCATCATGTATTATTTTCCAGCATATGTGTAGAATCAAGTCAAGAAATGTCGAGAGGCGGCGGTCATGATGGAGATTCTAAACGCATATCTGAAGCCTCTGCGTGCTTTCATGGCGTCCGATTTTTATACAACCCGCAAGGCCCTGTCTATCACTCAGATGGAAATGGCTGACATGCTTGATATCGACCTGCGCTCATACGCCGACCTGGAGCATGGAGCCAGCTTATGCAGCACCCGCGTATTTCTTCGGTACATTTTTCTCTGTAAAAAAGACAGGATGCAGTTCCTGAAAGACATCGAGGGCGTGCTTCGGGAGGTTGACGACGACTTGTTGAATTGACATTTGAGGAGCCTGGAACCCTTTGCTAATTGTCCCACAGCAGGAGCGCTTCCAGTTCCTCCAGCAGTTCAAGCGCGTCTTTTCCTTGAATCCGCATATACCGCAGAAATACAACCGTCGAGCACAGACATTTCCCATGCTCCAAATCACTGTAGGACCGTGTGGCGATGTCTAAACGTTCGGCCATTTCCTCCTGCGTAATGCCGAGCTGCTTTCGTGTGGCGCGGAAGCAGCATGACATTTTTTTACATAATCTCTCTTTCTCTGCGAACATGTGCCGCTCCTTTCTTTATCTCAGATTTAATAATAAAGAAAGGCGGTGCGCGGCTTCTGTATGGCGCAATTTTCTTCCTATTATACAATGTACTTCATTCCTTATGAAGCACATTCGTTCTCAGTTTCTAAATTGCATACGCTTTTGCTTGCGCCCGGAATAAAATCCCGTTTTTCCAGTTATTATGCCGATTTTATAACAGGGTTCAACTCCCGCCACCTCCATCATATTCATACAACAAAAAAACATCCGAAGGGCATGTCGCTCTTCGGATGCTTTCTTTATTTTGGAAAATTATTTTGCAGCTTTAGCGGCGCGGATGGCCTCAGTGAGCAAGGGAGTCACTTTG
>CAOJHG010000076.1 GCA_948435975.1 uncultured Oscillibacter sp.
CTTTTGAATATCCCCAGCGTATTAAAGCAAAATGCCCGCCCCAGGGGACAAGCGGACGTTTCCAAGCCGACAGAAGTCCTCTGAAAAAATAAAACGGTCAGGAGCTGGTTGGGAGCTGCTCCTGACCGTTTTCTGCAAAGATTTGCCGCTCCGCCTACAGCGCTCCATACAGCTTTTGCAGTTCCTCAATATAGCGGTTCATAAAAGGGGTAATATCCTGATCCTTGCGGGTGACATAGTAGTGTGTCAGCTCCGCGTCGTCCCCGCTCAGAGGGATAGAGCGGAACCGGTAGCGGGAGGTACGCTGGTGATACATGGATGCAATATAAAAGGCGTCCGTTTCCGCCACGATATCCTGGCATGTCGTGCTGTCGTTTGTGGAGATGATGATTTTGGGAGTCTGCTGAAGCAGTTCAAAAATCGCTTTTGTGGCCTCGTCATACAGATAGGAATAATTTTCTTTTTCCTCGGCGATGACATACGGATATTCTGTGATCTTATCCAAAGCGTCCTGCCTCAGGACAGGATGATCCTCACGCATAACGATATTCAGATGGCTGACGCCGATTTCAAAATAGTTAAGATTTTTGATGCTGGTGGTCAGCGCAATTTTCTTCTTTTGGGACTTGGACACAAACACAAGCCCCATGTCTGATTGATAAGAAGCCACATCATTCAAAACATCATCAAAAGAGCGCTTGGACAGGCGGATATATGCAGGCGCCTCCTTGGAACCAACCAAATCATCCCAAGAGTTGATAACAGGCTTGGTCAAAAACCAGGCCCGCATAGAGGAAACTGAAAGAGAATGCAGAAGGCTCCTGCTGCGGACATTACCATTGAGGGGGCGTTCCTTGCCAAAGAGGGCGTAGTAACACCAGCAAATGAGGGCGTCACTTGTGCTGATTGCGAGGCTACCATGAAGTATATGGGTAATTTTGCATAGAACGGAATACAGTATGTGGATTTGAATCTCTGCAAGTTCCTGTACAGCAAAGAGCGCCCTATCGTTCGAACCCTATTTACATCAGAGCAGTAAGGGCTGCTGTATTATGGGAAACTCTTATACAGACGCTTTTATGGTAAATAAACTTAAAAGGGAGGGCTGGCCGCTACCATTCCAGTAGTCTCTTCCTTTTTTGGCGCACTGAGCGGCTCCGGGCTGGCCACTGCCTCCACCATGTGCACCATGCTGGGCCCCCATCTGTTCGCCAAGGGTTATGACCGCAGATATGTGGCCGCGTTTGTTGCAGCGTCGGCACCTCTGGGCTTTTTAATTCCTCCGAATGTCAACGCGGTCATCTACGCTATGGTGTCCGAATGTTCCATAGCGGATTTGTTTATTGCAACGATTCTTCCCGCCCTGATTCTTCTCATCCTTTATCTGGTAATCAACCGGATCTGCTATGTAAAGTGGTATCATCCGGAAAATGCTGTTGAAGGAGAGGAGGACGAGCCTGCGCCAATGGAAACCATGAACTTCTGGAAAGCACTCCAGCGGTCGATCCTGGCGTTTTTAATGCCGGTTATCATTCTGGGCGGCATCTACTCCGGCGTCTTTACCGCAACAGAAGCCGGCGCGGTCAGTTGTCTGTATGGTCTGTTTATCGGCTGCTTCATTTACCGGACCATTCGGCTGAAAAATATTTATCAGGTCTTCCGGGACAGTGCATACTCCATTGCGACACTGATGATGATTTTTCCCTTTACCTTTATCTTCTCCCGCGTAATGGTAACCAATGGCGTACCCCAGTTGATTACGAGTTTTATCACTGGAATTTCCTCGAACCCGTATGTCATCACCATTATCATCACAATCATCCTGGTAATTGCCGGATGCTTCTTGGACGCCAACATTCTGCTGTTGGTATTTACGCCTCTGTTGCTGCCCACTGTGCTTTCCATCGGCATTTCCGCCCTCCAGTTCGGCGTTATCGTATTTATGGCAGTAGGCATTGGCGCAGCGACGCCGCCTATGGCGATGTGCCTATTTGTCAGTGCGCGGCTGTGCAATGTGTCTGTCAAGGATACCGTCAGGCCGCTGCTTCCGTTTTTGATTTTCGGTGCTGTGCCTACCATGCTGTTGGTCTGCTATGTGCCGGCATTGAGCGAGTGGCTGCCCAGTCTACTGCGCTGAAAGGAGGGGAGAATATTGGAGCAGGTGACCTATCACGTTCAGGAAATCGCAAACGGCATTTGGGCTATTGATGAATTCTCTATGGTTTACTGCTATGTTCTGGAGGGCAGCAAAAGCGCGGCAGTTCTGGATGCGGGCACAGGCGTGAGCGATTTGAAGTCGGTCGTGGATTCGCTTGTCAGCAAGCCATATACGGTTCTGGCAACCCATGCCCATATGGATCATGTGGGCGGAATCGGGCAGTTCCATGAGCTGCATATCCACAGCGCAGACATTCCTTGCTTCGAGTTTCCGGAACAGATGAACCCGGTCAGTACCTTCAAGCGCAGGCAGATTTGTGAGCGGGCTATTGCGGCATATGGCGACGCACTTCCCTTTGATCCAGACAATCTGGAACCGGTAGATCTTTCTCAGATTACATGTCTCCCGTTTGAAGACGGCGCAGTTTTTGACCTGGGCGGGAGGACGCTGGAAGCAATTCACATCCCTGGCCACACAAAGGGAAGCTGCTGTTTCCTGGTGCGAGAGGACCGCGTTCTGTTTGCGGGCGATAACTTTGGCTTGGCGCTGATCCTGCCCCTGGGCGGAAGCGACCGGGAACGGATTCAGGCATGGCTGGAGGGGGCGGAGAAGCTGTCCCGGCGAAGCGGGGAATTTGATTTGATTTGCGCGGGGCATTATTGTCCGCTGGAGCGTTCCTGGTTTACGGACATGCTCTCTTGTGCCCGAAAAGCGGCGGCAGGAGAACTGGCCCCTCAGTTATGGGAAGCGGACGAAATGCGGGGGCCAATGTATCACGACGGCAGCGTTGGCATTGCGATAGACCCGGAAAATGTTCGAAACAGGGACTTCCGCCGAATCCGGCAGCTTAGACGCTATTAATCCGGAAAGCATAAAAAAGCGGGGCGCTCACGGTTACAGTGAGCGCCTCGTTTCGGTGTTTGGGAAGGCGTGGGTCTCTTTGTATTTCAGTCTGGCCTCTGTTCTGCAAAGGGGCAGAGAAGGCCAGGCGTCTCCTCCGCAAACAAACGGTCACGGCAGATGCTGCTGGAGACGCATCTGGCCCGGGACAAATCGCCGCCAGCCCAGCGGTCAGCAAGTCCTGGTTCCCGAATGAGAGGGCGGGACGTGGAGGCTCTTGCCTGTGTCCTGCTCCCGGAGATTCAAGCCTATTTCGAGAGCGAGGAAGGGCAAAGGGAGTATGCCGAGTGGAAAAGGCAACAGGCCGTAGGCAAAAGCAAACAGGAATAGCAAGCATGGCAGAAACACCTTTTATGATGTTCCCGCCTTCCGTATCTCTGCAACAAAACGGAAATCATGGTTCTTTTCTGCTACTACATGTAAGGATGTCAATTATAGATAGCAGGAGGAATACACTGATTGCCCAAAAAATACCGAACAGGCCAATGTTTACTGAGTTGGAAATAGAGGCTATCCCCACTTCAGCACCCAGCCAATTTGCAAAAATAGAGCGAACCAAAAACAATAGAGCAATTATCGTACTCACTGTATGGGCAATCAAACGGTTGCGGGCCTTATGCATATGCCTAAGCAGTACACACCCGGCAACTAACTCCAAAATACTTACAATCGCTGCTCCTACGATGAAAAGAGGGATTACTTCTTCCTCAAATGACATTTTCAACATCTCCTTAAATTTCACGTTATCCAGAAACTCCTAAATAGATTATAAGATATATCATGCAAAAAAACAAGGGCAGAATTTTTCTCCCACCCTTACCCATCAAAGTATATGCTCAATAGAAATGATAAATCCGAACACATTACCCTCTTGGATAATGTAGTTCGGATTATCATTGTTTGGTCCGAGTGGCGAGACTTGAACTCACGACCCCTTGACCCCCAGTCAAGTGCGCTACCAACTGCGCTACACCCGGATATTTTTTGGTCCTCTGTTATTCTTCCTCTTTTGACGGCTCTTCCACAATCACAAGCTCGGTATCACATAAATCACGATCGCCGTACTCATAGCCACACATCCAGCAGGACCGCCCTTCTGCTTACTTCGTTCAGCTTGTATAGTATAGCACGCCTATTCTGAAAATGCAAGCACTTTTTTCACTTTTTCCGAAAATTTTCCCGCGCCCTGTCCATCTTCTAATTTTCTCCAGCCCGTCTCACCGGCACTGTTCCAAAAATGCTCCCAGCAGCCGAACGCCTACCGGCCCCGCCAGCCGTTCCGGATGCCACTGCACGCCCCATACTGTCAATGTCCGGTGGCACAGGGCCTCTACTACGTTGTCCGCTGTCCACTGTACCGCCTCCAGCCCGCTTCCCAGCCGGTCCACCGCCTGATGGTGCGCACTGTTCACAACCGCCTCCGCCCCGCATACCCCCAGCAGCGGAGAGTCCGCCGTAACAACCGGATGCAGCCGGTCCACACCGTCCACCGCACTATGACCAGGGATATCCTGGACCAGCGTACCGCCGAAGTACACATTGATGCTTTGCAGTCCCCGGCAAATCCCCAGCACAGGTTTTCCCGCAGAAGTATAGCGTTCTAAAAGGGCCATCTCCATCTGGTCCCGCTCTGGCTCCAGCCCCCGGGACGCCGTGTTCTCCTGTCCATAGCGCCAGGGTTCCAGGTCCCCGCCGCCAGGCAGCAGCAGCGCGTCCCATATCGCCGAATCAGGAATCGCACTTTTGCAGAAGACCACCCGGCCCCCAGCCGCCTTGACTGCCCGGCGGTAGTTTTCAAACCGTCCCTTTTCACCCCATACATACACCGTTTTTTCCATCTCCGTCCCCTCCCCTCCAGAGTTATTCTATGCGCCAAACCTCAAAAAAGAAACGCGCCCCAGCGAACCAGGACGCATTGTTTTCAGTCTGCCCAGCGGTCATCCTTGTACATCAGCGTAGACCGGACACTATTGGCAGAACCGATATCGCTGTAAGCCGTCCGCCGGATCTGTCCCCAGCTAATCCACAGCCCCAGCAGCATGAACAGAACCGACATCCACATATCTGAAATAATATCCCCTACGCTCATAATCTCGCGGTACAGGGCGATAGTATCCAGGATGCTTGGCCAGATATCATAATAGCTGTGGACAAAGAAGTAGAAAATCACCTGCTCCATTGTAAAAAGATGCAGGATAGAAACAATGCAGGTACACACAAAGGCCCCTCGGTTCATTTTGCCCCGGAAGAGCTTATAGCCAAAGTAGGCCCCCAAAGGAATCAGGGCATACAGATAGCCCACCAGCCACCCCGCCCAGTAAGCCAGAAGCGAGGGAATGCAGGCCAAAAAGCCTCCCAGCAACGCCCCGACAAAGCCCGCAGCATAGCTGCCGGACACCAGGCTTCTTTCCGCTTTGGTGCGGCGGTCCTCTACCATACTCTCCACACAGAAGCTGTGGACTGCGGTGTAGCCTGACACGTCTGCGTAAGCGTTGCAGCCCCCTTGACGGCAGATGGGGCACACGTCCGATGGAACCACGCCCGCCCGCCGGAGACCCCCTGTCACGCTGTTCAGGATACCGGAAAGAGACTGCTCACACCGGCGCAGGGGTCTGCCCTCGCACAGCAGACGGTAAGAGGAATTGGGCGCGGCCAGCAGGCGGCATCCCCTGGGAAGGCTCTTTTTCAATTCCTTGAACAGACCCTTTTCCAGCGTCGCAGGCAGCCGAAAATAAAAGGACACCGAACCAGGCTCCCGAACATTTTCGATATGGGCAGAAAAGGGAAATCCATCCCACACGCCATAGTATCCCTCGCCCACCAGACGGCCTCCTGCCTGACGAAAGACAGCCTGAAACTCCTCTAATAAAATCATTGCCGCTCCTTCCTTTCCAAAGGATTTTCGAATTTCCATTGGAACACCTTGACGATTCCAAATGTTCGTGGTATATTTTTCATGATGCCGCACACCTGTAAGCCACGGGCGTCCCTGTCCCAGCGCCGTTCCAGCAGAGGAGGCCGACGGAAGCAGCGCCGCCTTTGAAGCAAGGACCCCCTAGACACCCCAGCGCGGCACGGTAAATCCATGATACTTGTGTACATTTGGAGCGGGAAAATCTCCGCCTCTCCTGAAAAACGTTGAAGCAGAGCCGCAGGGAGTGTGTAAAAATGCCCCCTGTGGCCGCTCTGTGGGAGGAGGACCACACCCGCCGCCGTGCATCCTGCTGGTATTTTATCACAGTGCGTTCCTGGTTGCAAGCTGTGAGGCCGAAAACAAGAAATTTGGAGGAGACATTTGATGAAGAAATTGTGTTCTGTACTGATGATGCTGCTTCTGGTACTGGCCCTGACCGCCTGTGACAGCATTCCTGGTCAGTCCGGCGGCAGCGACTCTGGAAGTTCTTCCGGTTCCAGCTCTGACGGCTCCAGCTCCGGCGGCTCCAGTTCCGGCGGCTCCAGCAGCGATGACGGCGTATACGCGGAGGACGGCTATGGCGAGGGACGGCTGGGCAGCGTGATGCACACCTACTTCTTCGACTTCAGCGTTAACAGCGCCTATACCACCAGCGATTACAATGGCTACACCGCTCCCGATGGCTACAGGGTCCTGGTGGCGGAAATCACTATCAAAAACACCTCCCGGGACACCATCACCATGTGGGACTACGACTTCCAGGGTCAGTGGAGCTCCAGCCAGGAGGACGATGACTTCGCGTGGCCTCTCACCACAGAGATGGACCCTGTGGCTGACGAGCAGCTTCCCTCAGAATATGATTTGGCGGTGAACGAGGAGCGGACCGGCACCCTGATTTTCAATGTGCCCGAAGGGGAAAAGGATTTCTCCGTGTCCACCCTGGAGCTGTTTGACGACGGCACCGAAGAGGGCGAGGAGGGCGACAGCTTCTTCGTGTTCTTCACGGCGGAGGAGCAGTAAAATTTCTCCTATCCCAAGCAGAAAAAGAGGAGCGGTTCTGTGCCGTTCCTCTTTTTGCATATCTGTATGGAAATTTACCATACCACAGTGGAAAAATAATCCTCCAGGGTTTCCGCACGGCGAATCAGCGTGACTGAGCCATCCTCCCGCAGAAGCAGCTCGGCGGAACGCAGCTTTCCATTATAATTGTAGCCCATAGAGAAGCCGTGGGCTCCGGTGTCGTGGATCACCAGCAAATCTCCCCGGTCAATCTGAGGCAGCATCCGGTCCACGGCGAATTTGTCATTGTTCTCGCAGAGGCTCCCCACCACGTCGTATCTATGGCCGCAGGGTGCGTCCTCTTTGCCCAAGACGGTGATATGGTGGTACGCGCCGTACATCGCGGGACGCATCAGGTTGCAGGCGCAGGCGTCTACACCGATATACTCTTTATAGATATGCTTCTCGTGCGTGACGCGGGTAACCAGATGGCCGTAGGGCGCCAGCATATAACGGCCCAGCTCTGTATACAGGGCTGCATCTCCCATCCCGGCGGGGACCAAAATTTCCTCATAGGCCCGCCGGACCCCTTCCCCGATAATGGCAATGTCGTTCTCCGGCTCCTCGGGACGGTAGGGCACGCCAATGCCGCCGGAGAGATTGATGAAGGCGATTCTGCACCCCGTTTCCTCCTGAAGCTCTGCCGCCAGCTTGAAAAGGATACGGGCCAGAGCGGGGTAATAGTCGTTGGACAGCGTGTTGGAGGCCAGAAACGCATGGAGGCCGAAGGACTTGACCCCCAACTCTTTCAGCCGCTGGAACGCCTCCCTGATCTGCTCGCGGGTCATGCCATATTTGGCATCTCCGGGGTTGTCCATCACTTGGGCGCCGTCCCGACTCTCTCCCACGGTGAAAACGCCGCCGGGATTGTAGCGGCAGCAGACCGTCTCAGGGACCCTTCCCAATGCCTGGAGCATCGTGTCGATCAGCGTCAGGTCGTCCAGGTTGATGACCGCCCCCATGCTGCCCGCCAACTGGAACTC
>CAOJHG010000077.1 GCA_948435975.1 uncultured Oscillibacter sp.
GACTCAAATCGACCTCATCCCTATTGCGGAAGAGGTGGAGCGGCGGCTGGCGGGCTGTTCAAAAAATATTACGGTCGCCGTTATGGGCTGTGCCGTCAATGGGCCTGGAGAAGCTGCCGCCGCCGATATCGGTATTGCCGGAGGCAGCGGAGAAGGCCTGCTGTTCCGAAAAGGTGAGGTTTTGTGCAAGGTCCCTCAGGAACGGCTTGTGGACGCCCTGATGGAGCAGATCGAAAGGCTGTAGCGCCTACATAGAAAGCGTTTGAATCCAAGGAGAAGAAAGAGGAAGCTATGTCTAAAACAATTCCCTTTTTTGAGATGTTCGCGGAATTGCAGGTCTCGCCCGATCTTCGCCGCCTGCTGCTGGGAGCCGTCCTGACCAGCGCGAAAATCAACCAGTCCGACCTGTCCATCTGCCTGAACCTGACGCTCTCCCGCCACCTCTCTGAGACCGAACAACTGCGCCTGGAGGAGGCTATGGAGGCTTCTTATGGCTTCCGCCGGGTGGAACTGCATACTGTCTGTGTTGAGGAACCGGAAAAGGGTCCTTTGGAAGACCCGCTGTCCTCCTCCGGAAAAAAAGAAAAAAAAGCGGGGAAGGTCCTTATGGGCAAGGCTGTCAAAGCCCGCTCACAGCCCATTGCAGGACTGAATTTGAAAACAGGCACCGCCGCTGTTACCGGAAAAGTCTTTGCTTTCCAAGCGCAGGAGACCCGGCGGGCCGGATCTTGGCGGGTCAGCTTCGACATGACGGACCACACTGGCTCTGTTACGGTGCAGAAAAATATGAACGAAAAGGCGGCCCAGGCTTTGGAGCACGCTGTCAAGCCCGGCATGTGGCTGTGCGTTCAGGGACGGGTGGAGGAGACCTATGATGGGAAGGATATCCAACTGAACCCTATCAACATCAACACCTTTACCCACGAGGAGCGGGAGGACAAGGCGCCTGTCAAACGGGTGGAGCTGCACCTGCACACGAAAATGAGCAATATGGACGCTCTCACAGACACTGCCGAGGCCATCAAGACCGCCATCCGCTGGGGACATCCCGCTATCGCTGTTACAGATCACGGCGTTGCCCAGTCTTTCCCGGACGCATGGCACGCCGCAGGGAACAAAATCAAGATCCTTTATGGCGTGGAAGGTTATTTCCTCAACAACCTGGACGACCGGATCGTTGTTCATGGACTCCAGGACCAGCCGCTGGAAGGGGAGGTCGTCTGCTTCGACATTGAGACCACCGGCCTGAGGGTGGACCGGGAAGCTATTACGGAGATTGGCGCGGTGGTACTGCGGAACGGAGAGGTTGCCGAGCGCTTTCAGACCTTTGTGAACCCCGAGCGGCGGCTCACTCCGGAAATCATTGGGCTTACCGGCATTACCGACGCTATGCTGCAAGACGCGCCCCCGGTAAAAGAGGCGTTGAAGGCATTCCTGAATTTTGTGGACGGGCGGCCTCTTGCTGCGCACAACGCGGAGTTTGATATCAGCTTCATTCGGGCGTGGTGCAAAAAGACGGGGTTGGCCTTTCAGCCTACCTATATTGACTCCTTGATTCTTGCGCAGAACCTGCTGCCGGGGTTGGGAAAATACAAGCTGGACATCGTTGCGGAACATCTGGACCTCCCCGCTTTCAACCATCACCGGGCCAGCGACGACGCCGCTACTGTGGCCTATATGCTGATTCCCTTCTGGAATATGCTGCGGGAAAAGGGCGTTCATACCCTCCAGGGCATTAACCCGGAGATGGAGAAGCTGCGTCCCCTTGGCAGTAAGACCAACCGCTTTCCGAAACATATCATCCTTCTGGCCAGAAACAAGGTGGGCTTGAAAAACCTCTATCAGATGATCTCCGCCTCAAACCTGCAATATTTCAAGCGGGTGCCCATCATCCCCAAGAGCCTGCTGCGGGAACACCGGGAAGGCGTGATCGTGGGGTCCGCCTGCGAGGCCGGAGAGCTGTTTCAGGCCGTGAAGGATCACAAGGATTGGGACGAGCTGAAACGCCTGGCGGATTTTTACGACTATCTGGAGATTCAGCCCCTCTGCAACAACGCCTTTATGCTGCGGAATGGAGACGCGCAGTCTGAAAGAGATTTGCGGGACTTCAACCGCACCATCGTCCGCTTGGGAGAGGAACTGGGGAAGCCCGTCTGCGCTACTGGAGACGTTCACTTCCTGGAGCCGGAGGACGAGGTTTTCCGGCACATCCTCTTAGCCTCCAAAAAGTTCCCGGACGCCAACGAACCCCTTCCCATCTACTTCAAGACCACGGACGAGATGCTCAAAGAGTTCTCCTATCTGGGGAAGGAAAAGGCTTATGAGGTCGTGGTCACCAATACCCGCCTTGTCGCGGACCAAATCGAGACCTTTGAGCTGCTGCCTAAGGAGCTCTTCCCGCCGAAGCTGGAGAACTCCAAGGAGGAATTGAACCGCCTGGTTTGGGAGAAGGTCCACCGGCTCTACGGGGAGGACCCGCCTCAGCTCATTGTGGACCGGCTGAACGTGGAACTTGGCGGCATCCTGGGAAAGTACGACGTGGTGTACATGTCGGCTCAGAAGCTGGTGCAGCGGTCCCTGGAAAATGGGTATCTGGTGGGCTCCCGGGGGTCTGTAGGGTCGTCTCTGGCGGCATACATGTCCGGCATCACCGAGGTCAACGCCCTGCCGCCTCATTACCGCTGTCCCAAATGCAAAAACTCCGAGTTCATCCAGGACGGGTCCTATGGCTGCGGCGCGGATATGCCGGACAAGGTCTGTCCCGTCTGCGGCACAGCCTATGAGAAGGACGGGTTCGACATCCCCTTCGAGACCTTCCTGGGCTTTGGCGGCGGCAAGGTCCCGGATATCGACCTGAACTTCTCCGGCGAGTACCAGGCCCGGGCCCACCGCCACGCTATTGAGATGTTTGGCGAGTCCCAGGTATTTCGTGCGGGCACGGTGGGCACCCTGGCGGAGAAAACAGCCTATGGTTTCGTGAAAAAGTACCTGGAGGAAAACGACATAGCCGCCGGCCGTGCGGAGGAAAACCGCCTTACTCTGGGCTGTGTGGGCGTCCGGCGCACCACTGGCCAGCACCCCGGCGGTCTGGTGGTGGTGCCCGCTGACAAGAGTATGGAGGATTTCTGTCCCGTCCAGCACCCGGCGGACGACGACGGCTCCGACACCATCACCACCCATTTTGACTATCACTCCATGGAGGCCAATCTCCTCAAGCTGGACATGCTGGGACACGACGACCCCACTATGGTCCGGATGATGCAGGACTTGACCGGCGTGGACCCACAGAAGATCCCTTTGGACGACCCGGACACCATGTCTATTTTTACCTCCAGCAAGGTCCTGGGCTATGAGAACGACGAGATTTTAGGACCTACTGGGGCTGTGGCAATCCCGGAGTTCAATACCCGCTTCACCCGCCAGATGCTGGTTGATACGCAGCCGAAGGATTTCACCACCCTTGTCCGGCTTTCCGGCTTCTCCCACGGCACGGATGTTTGGATGGGCAACGCGAAGGACCTGATCCTCAGCGGCACCGCTACCGTTTTGGAAACCGTGGGCTGCCGTGACGACATTATGCTGTATCTGATCTCCATGGGCCTGGACCCGAAAATGAGCTTCAAGATCATGGAATTCGTTCGGAAAGGCAAGGTGAAAAAGGGCGGCTTTGAGGAGGGCTGGGAAGAGGCCATGCGGGAACACAGCGTACCGGATTGGTACATCGACTCCCTGGCGAAAATCGGCTACCTCTTCCCGAAGGCGCACGCGGTGGCTTATGTCATGATGGCGTTCCGCATTGCCTGGTTTAAGGTGCATGAGCCGCTGGTGTTCTATGCGACGTTCTTCTCTGTCCGGGCCAAGGCGTTTGATGCAGAGTACTGCTGCGCTGGAAAAGACGCAGTGAAGAAGAAAATCCGGGAAATCGAGAACAAAAAGGACGCCTCTGCTGTGGAGAAGGACCTGATGACCACGCTGGAGGTATGCTATGAGTTCTACCTTCGGGGCTTCCACTTCGAGACCATCGACATTTACAAGTCCGACGCCACGAAATTCCTGATTACGGATAATGGACTGCTTCCTCCCTTCACCTCAGTGCATGGCTTGGGCGAGGCGGCGGCGCTGGACACAGTGGAGAAGCGGAAGGGACAGGAATTCATCTCTATTGAGGAGTTCGCCACCCGATGCAGCAAGCTCTCCAAGACCCACATTGAGCAGCTCAAGGCCCTGGGCGCTTTTGTGGGGATGAACGAGACCAGCCAGATTTCCCTGTTTTGAAAGCGCTCTTGTATTTTGTAATCCCCGCCCTCCATTCATAAATAAAACCAAGAGACCGTCCCTGTATCATGGACAGTCTCTTGGTTTGATTTTTGTTTTAGGGGGTCATGTTCCCGCTTCCTGCTGCTTTTCCAGCTTAGCGCTGCACTTATCCAGGAAGCGCTGGTTGTGGATGACCGCACGGGTGTGGAAGCCGCTGCCGATAGGCCCTTTTTCGTCCCAGGCTGTCACCTTAAATTCCACCATTTTCCCATTTTCCGACACATTCACAATCTCCGCTTCCGCCCATACCTTCATGCCGATAGGAGTAGGCGCGTCGTGGCTGATGTCCAGATGGGTCCCTACGCTGCCATGCTCCTCGTCCAGAAAGGTTTGCAGGCCCACCATCGCCGCGTTTTCCATCATCGCCGCCATGAAGGGCGTCCCAAATACCGGCAGAGCGCCCGAGCCGGTGGCCTCCGCAGTCAGGCTCTGGGTCACGGTATCTTCCAGGCGGCACTTCGTTCCAATCAGAATCATTGTCAAGCTCCCTTCTCTGGCTGGAAACTCAAATTCCCAGCTCTGTCCACAGCTCATTATACAGCTTCCGCGTCTCCATGGGAAGCACC
This sequence comes from uncultured Oscillibacter sp., assembly GCA_948435975.1. Lineage (GTDB taxonomy): Bacteria > Bacillota > Clostridia > Oscillospirales > Oscillospiraceae > Oscillibacter. Next base: position 4,884 of record CAOJHG010000077.1, read on the forward strand.
AAATAGGCCTCGCAGCGTTCCAGGGTCTCCTCCGGCGCGGCCATGATCTCGTAAATTTCCGGTTCCAGCGCTTCCCCATACTGCTCCTCGTAGTACGCCGGATACTGCTCCAAGGCCTCTTGATTGGGGGATGCGTAACCGATATAGTCCATGTTCTTCAGGTTGGCTTCCGTGGACGCGATGAAGTTCATCCAGGCGTGGGCCTCCTCGTAATGGGGCGCTTCCTTCAGCACGCACATGGCGTCCATGAACCAGTTGGAGCCCTCCTCTGGAACCACAAAGGCCAGGTCCTCGTTGTTTTCCAGCATCGTGAGATAATCTCCCGCGTAGTATGCGCCGATGGCCGCGTTATTTCCTTCCATCTTCTGGTAAATCTCATCCATGACGAAGGACTGATAGATCCCGCGGTTCTTGGCGTCTTTGAGGAGCTGGAAGGCCTCCCGCAGCTCATCCTCACTGGTGGTGTTCAAGGAATAGCCCAGATAGCTGAGGGCCGTTGCCATGGCATCCCGGGAATTGCGGAACATCAGCACGTTTCCGGCATACTGGCTGTCAAACATGGCGCTCCAGCTAGTGACCGGCTCATCCAGCATGGCGGTGTTGTAGATAATTCCCACCGTACCCCAGGCGTATGGGACGGTGTATTTGTTCTGCGGGTCGTAGGCCAGATTCTGGAAGCGCTCGGAAATCAGGGAAAAGTTGGGAATCTGACGGTAATCCAGCTCTGCCAGCATGTCTTCCTCAATCAGCTGGGAGATCATGTAGTCGGATGGCACCACCACATCGTAATCCCCCGCGCCGCTTTTCAGAAGGGAATAGAGGGCTTCGTTGCTCTCGGCGGTCTGGTAGTTGACGATGATGCCCGTCTCCTCCTCAAACTGGCCAATCAGGTCCTCGTCGATATACTCGCCCCAGCTGCACACGTTCACCACCGGCTGGGCGTTGGTAGCCCGGGTGAGCAGGACCACGGCCACCAGGAAGCAGGCCGTCAGTCCCGCCGCTGCAATCCGGCTGAAGCGCTTTCCGCCGGGCGAGTCCAAGAAACAGGTGACACGCTGGGCAAGCGGGCTGGTCTGGCGCTCCTCATGGGGGTGATGGTCCGCCCGAAGGTTCACAATGACCAGCAGGACCAGCACCGTCACAAAAAGCAGGGTGGATATGGCGTTGATCTCCGGCGTGACCCGTTTCTTCGTCATGCCGTAGATGGTCATTGCCAGAGTTGAGGCCGAGGAGCCCGCTGTGAAATAGCTGATGATGAAGTCGTCCACGCTCATGGTGAAGGCCGTCAGCGCACCGGAGGCAATCCCGGGCTTGATCTCCGGCAAAATCACCTTCCAAAACGCCTGCATCCAGGTACACCCAAGGTCCTGGGCGGCGTCCACCAGGTTCTTATCCATCTGCCGCAGCTTGGGGCCGACGGAAAGAATCACATAGGGAATGTTGAAGGTCACATGGGCAATCAGCAGGGTGCCAAAGCCCAGGGTCAGCCGTTCCGGGAGGAAAATCAGGCCCTGGATGCTGTTGAACCATCCCGCAAAGCCGCTCCAGAAGGTGAAAAACGCCACGAAAAACAGGCACATGGCAACGCCCGTCACAATATCGGCGTTCATCATGGGGATGTTGTTCACAGTGTTCAGCACGTTCCGGGAGCGCCGCCGGAGGCTGTAAAACCCAATGGCGGCGAAAGTCCCGGCAACAGTTGCAAGCGCCGTCGCCAGCAGGGACACCAGCAGCGTGGTGTAGACGCTCCGCATAATCAGGCGGTTCTGAAAGAGGGATTTGTACCAATCCAAGGAAAAGCCGCTCCAGACGACATTGCTGTTGCCTCTGTTGAAGGAGAAGACAATCAGAAGGAAAATAGGCGCGTAGAGAAACAGGAACACCAAAGCCGTAAAGACGCGGCTCAAAATCGAATTCCGTCTTTTCACAGCATCACCGCCTGTTCCTCGCCCTCGCCGAAGCGGTTCATGACCACCATGCAGACGACGACGATGACCATCATCACCAGGGAAATGGCCGCGCCTAGCTGGGGATTGTACGCCCCGCCCAGGAACTGCTGCTCAATCAGGTCTCCCAAAATCATCTCTGTACCGCCGCCCAGCATCTTACTGATCGCAAACGTGGAAACGGACGGGACGAAAACCATGGTGATCCCTGAGAGGACCCCCGGCAGGCTCAGCGGCAGAATCACCCGGCGGAAAACGTTGACGCTGTCCGCCCCCAGGTCCCGTGCGGCCTCGATCAAGGAGCCGTCCAGCTTCACAATCACGGAGTAGATGGGCAGAATCATGAAGGGCAGATAGTTGTACACCATCCCCAGCACCACCGCCCCTTGGGTGTTCATCATGGGAAAAAACTGGAGGTCCGCGCCAGTCAGGGCGTTATACAGGCTGATAAGTCCAATCCTCTGAAAAAGCTGATTCAAAAGGCCGTTGTTCTCCAGAATGGACATCCAAGAATAGGTCCTCAGCAGAAAGTTGATCCACATGGGCAGCATAATCAGCACCATCGCCGCCCGCTGGAATTTTTCTCCCTCCCTGCTCATCATATAGCTCACCGGATAGCCGATCAGGAGGCAGACCAGCGTAGCAATCAGAGCCAGCTTGAAGGACCGGCCAAACACAACGGCATAGGTCCCCATGCGTGAGAAATTTTCCAGGGTGAACCCGCCTGCGTCGTTGGAGAAGGCATAGACCACCACCAGCACAATGGGGGCCACCACGAAAAGGGCCATCCAGATGACATAGGGAATGGCGAACCGGGAGAGCTTAGGTTTCATCCCCGTCCTCCTCCGGCTCAGCCGCGTCCAGCTCGTCATATTCGTCGGAGAAAGAGGAGTAGTCGCCGAACATGCCGGAATACGGACTCTTCTTCATGACATGGATGCCATCAGGGTCAATCTTGATGCCGATGCGGGTCCCAACGGGAGAGTGGTCCGTGGTCTGAATCAGCCACTTGAAGCCCCGGAAGTCCACAATGATATCGTACTGCATCCCTTTAAAGGTGACATTGGTGACGGTGCCCGTCAGCTGGCCCTGCTCCACGGGGACGATGTCGATGTCCTCGGGCCGGATGACCACGTCCACGG
>CAOJHG010000078.1 GCA_948435975.1 uncultured Oscillibacter sp.
TTTTACATCTTTTTTTGACTTTATCTTCTCCTTATTCCTAACTTAATGACATTAGACAATCAGGGTGTCAGCGGGGTTGGGGCTGGTGAGCTTAGACACGAGAACGCGGGTGTTCTCCGTGGCCTGAATTTCCTCGTTCTCCTCGGCGAACCCCCGGTATTCCTTCAGACTTTGGGTTCCCAGATCAATGCGGTCTATCAGAAACACCACCTTGTCCGCGTCCTTGGACGAGGCGATCAGCTGGGCGGACTTGAAGGAGGTCATGGTTTTGCCGGACCCGGTGGTGTGCCAGACGAAGCCGCCCCGCTGGCCGCCCAGCTCCCACTTGGTCCGTGCGACCTTGTCGGAAATACGGTTTGCTGCGAAGATCTGATAACTCCGCATGACCTTCAAAATCCCGTCGGTGCTGTCGGCAACCGTGTAGAATCCGATCAGCTGATGCGCCATGGGGATGGAGAGCAGCGCGGAGGCCACCTCCTTCCAATCGTTCACGGGCATGTTGTTGAAATCTGCCCAGTGGAAAAAGAAATTGGGGTTGAACCGCCCCTCCGGGCCGGGGTTGGCAAAATAGAGCGTCTCCTCCGGGTTCATGGCAAAGAAAATCTGCACCAGGGAAAACAGGCCGGTAAACACACCCTCGGCGGCGTACTTTTCAATCTGATGACAGGCCTGGCTGACGGGAACGCCGCTCTTTTTCAGCTCAATGTGAATCAGCGGCATCCCGTTGATTAAGAGCATCAAGTCCCCCCGGCGGTCCCCCAGCAGCTTGGACCTGCCGGAGAACCTGGGCTGCCGGACGATTTGATAGCGGCTCTGCCCGGCCGCGATTTCCCGGCGGTCATAAATTTTCAGGGAGATTTCCTTGCCGAAGTGCTGCGTATCCTCCGGGTTGTCCCTGGTGATGGAGATCGTCTTCCCGTTGATGAGGCCGTTCAGCCGCAGCGGCGTCCGCAGGGCGGTGATCTGCTCTAAGATCTGCTGCATCTCGCCGCTGGTCAGGGGGTAGTCGTTCAGGCGGTCAATGTTCCGGTTGTTCTGAAAGAGAATCTCCGCCCAATTTTGAATGAGCTGCTGCTCCGTGTAGTTTTGCAGGACCTCCGTCTCCCAGCCGCAGTCCGTTAACAGGCGAACCAGCGCGGCTTCGAAATCGGACTCTTTATCAAATGCCATGGCGGCCTCCTTTCGGTCTCAGACGAACATGTTTTCAAGGCAGGATTTTTTAATGCCTTGCAGACGGGTCAGCTTTTGCTGGTGGAGGGTGACAAGCGCGTCCAGCTGGGAGAAAAAGCGGGCGATCCGGGCCTGCTCCTCCACGCTTCCGGAAAGGTATATTTCGATCTTGCTAAGGGCGGGAAACTTCAGATTCCAGCTGTCGGACGTAATGCCCTGGGAGTTCACCTGGAAGGTGTGAATCAGGTCCGCGCACTTGAACAGATAGGACACACACCTGGAGTCAACGCCCGGATTTGGAATGAGCACGGTATACGCGGGACTTACGATGCCCTCATAGGGGGAATAGCCGCTGGCCCCCTGCCACATCCGCATGGAGTTGTAGGCGATGTCTCCGACGCAGACCTTCTTGTATTTCGACTTGTCCTCGTTAGAGCTGTCGCGCCGGCCCAGCTCCGAGAATTTTTTAAGACCCTCGTTGATGGTTACGGAGAGGAGCTCCCCCTCCGGCAGGCTCTCCACCCGCTCCGTGAAACATTCGCCTAATTCCCGCCGCTCCCAGGGGCCCGTAAAGCCGGCACAGCGGATCTCCGGCACAGCGGAGCCCCCCTTGGGGAACATCTTCTCCAGCATGGCCTTCTTCATGGCGCGCAGCCGGGCATACTTGCTCTGGTGAAGGGCAATCAGGTTGTCGAGACATTCCATGTATTCTCCGATTTTCCGCTGCTCCTCATAGGAGGGCGCCGGGATGGCAACTGTTTTCATGCCCTCAATGTCAATGCTCTTTCCGTCCCGGATGCCATAAATATGGGGTTTCAGCAAGACATCGATAAAATACCGGGACCGGAAAAAGGGATAGTAAAACCTCGAATCGATGTTTTCCCCGTGAAACGTGTGGTACGCCGGGCTTATCACGCCGTCCCGGCTTGCCTTTTCCAATCCGCCCTCAAACGAACGGAGATGGACGATGAAGTCGTCCTTCCGCACCAGCTTATATCCGGATAAACCGGATTTATCGTATTGCAGGTTTCGGTCAGCGGCCTCCCTTAATACCGTGCCGCTCCCCTGAACAATGGTCAGGGGCGGAAGCTCGGGATGATTCTTTTCGGAGTATTCCTCAAAGACGTCGCCCAGCTGCCGCTGTGCCCATTCCTCCGTAAACCCCGCGAACCGTATGGCCGGGACATGTGCCTTTTTCCGCATATCACGTCCCCCCTAGCATATCCCTGAACTTGGCCAGGCCCTTCATGTCAAACTCGTCCCCCGTCAGTTCCTCCAGCATGGAAGCCAGGGACCGCTCCGTGCCGGCAATCTCCTCCTCCACCTTGGCCAGCGTCGTCTCGTACTTCCCGCAGAGGGTCTCCAGCTTACCCGCGAACTCTGTGAGAACCGTGCCGGGCAGGGAGTGGAGACTGTCCAGAAGGGGGACGATCCACTTTTTCCGCAGAAGCTCCAGCACCTCCTTATCGGAGAGATTTTCGATGGTATCCTTTGTTTTCTGATGGAGCGCGGCGCCGCGTTCCTTGATCTGCGTCCGCAGCGACTTCTCCACGCGCATCAGCTGCTCCGCCTTTTCCAAAACGGCCAGGGTTTCCGGCCCGGCTTCCTTCGCTTTCAGAGCCCGCCGGACCTTCGCCGGGATGAATCCGTCCTTGCTCTCGTTTACAAAGTCCTGCTCCCTGTCCTCTTCGCTGAGTTCTTCCAATAGGCTTTCGTATTGGCCGGAAATGCCCGACAGGCGGTCCTCCAGATCCTTCAGCGCTGCCAGATCCTCGGCCAGCAGATTTTTCTGCACCAGGTCAAAGGGCAAAATGTGTCCGACCCAGTAACCCTGCTCCTTGCCGTCGGTCATATTCGGGTCCACCTGCTTCGCGGCGGCAAAGCCCTCGGTCTGGAGGATCTCAAGGTCTCCGGCAATCTGCCCCCACTGGTCGTCCAGCAGCTGGTAGGCGTCGTAGCGGTCGACCAGGGGAATGGTCTCCAGCCGGGAGAAGATGGCATCGCTCAGCAGGGCTTCCTCCTTCGGGATGTGGAGGGTAAGCATGTTGTCCAGCAGCTCGCTTTGAAGCAGCGCGCCAAAATCCCGGAACGCCTCCCGGTAGCGGGCGAAAAAGTCGGACACCGCCGGGTGCTCCCGGAGGGCCAGGTTCAAATCCGGAACGTTCAAGCGGCAGTACAAAGGGGTGTCCGAGGCAAAAAGCGCCTCCTTCAACCCGGGGAAGGCGGTCCAATAAGGGTGCAGCTCCTGAAGCTCCCGCTCCGGAACGCCGCCGAACATGGAGGCGAAGATATCCCAGCTCTCCGCCTTTTCCGAGGAATCCACATAGCGGGGGATATTCAGGTTGTAGTCGTTGCGGCGGATGGTGTCCCGCTCCACCCGCTCCGCGAACCCGGGGATGCTTTTCCGGGCCACGACGGCGTCCACGATTCGTTTGATGTCGCAGGCCCGCAGGGCGTTGTTCTTGCCGGCCTTGGTAAACCCCCTGGAGGCGTCCACGATCAGGACATCCGTGTTGCCGCGCTTCTGCCGCAGCACCATAATCACGGTGGGGATGCCGGTTCCGTAGAAGATGTTGGCGGGGAGGCCGATGATGGTGTCGATGTGGTTTTGTTCAATCAGATTCCTGCGGATTTTTCCTTCCTCGCCGCCCCGGAAGAGAACGCCGTGAGGAAGGACAATGGTCATGATTCCGTCGGGTCTCAGGTGGTACAGGTCGTGCAGCAGGAACGCATAGTCCGCCTTCCCCTTCGGAGCAACTCCGAACCGCGCGTATCGCGGATCCGCGTACTTGTTCGCCGGATTCCAGGCCTGAGAATAGGGGGGATTGGACACCACGGCATCCATATATATGGTTTGGTACGTGTAAATCGGGTCGTTCTCGTTGAAGTAAGGCCAGTCGTCCTCCAGAGTATCGCCGTTTCGGGTCACGATGTTCGCCGGCAGAATACCCCGCATGACCAGATTCATGCGGGTGAGGTTATAGGTGTTCTCCTTCAGCTCCTGGGCATAGTACATGATGTGGTTGTTGCTGCCCGCGTACCGGGCGACGCACTGACCGATGTTGATGAGCAGGGACCCGGAACCGCTGGTAGGGTCATAGATTTTGATTTCCGTGCGGTTCTTCAGGTGGTTCGCGATGATCTCGGACATCAAAAGCGAGACCTCGTGGGGGGTGTAGAACTCACCGGCCTTTTTTCCCGCGTTGGCGGCAAAGTTGCTGATCAGGTACTCGTAGACGAAGCCCAGGACGTCGTAATCCTGTTTCCCATCCATGGGGATGTCCTTGATGAGATAGATCAGTTCGCGGATCGCTTTGGTCCGTGCGCCGGAGGTCTCCCCCAGCTTGGAAAGCCCTGTTTGGAGGGTGGCGAAGATGTTGTCGAACAGCGACTGGTAGGAGGGGCTTATCAGACGGGTGAAGGCGGACAGCGCGTCGGTGACATTGTCGGCTGAGAAGTGGGGTCCCATGGCAATCCATGTGGAGAAGAGATGCTTATAGGCGATAAAGTAGCCGAGGTTTTCTTGAATATTCACCACGGATTCGGTGTCGTTCTCCGTAAGCTGAGGGAGAAGATTTTCGGTCCAGTCGTTGTCCCGCAAGTAGTTCAACTCCTTGTCGGAGAGGAACTTGTAAAAGATGAATCCGAGGATATAATCTTTATATTCGTTGGCTTCAATTTTGGAACGCATCCGGTTGGCGGATTCCCAAATTTTAAAGGCGAGCTGCTGCTTATTCATCCTGATGTTTCCTCCTGTTTTCTCACCGCTGACAGGCGGGCTCCGCCGCCGCTTTTCGCGAAATGAACGCGCCGTCCCTCCGCGATGGCCGCCCAATTCATCGGTTGAAACAAAGTATTGACTTGGGACATTATACTGCTGATATGGAGGCCTTGCAAGGTTTGGCTTTTGTGATCGGGTAAAATTTTTGTCCCCCCGAGGCCGAACCGGGCTCCTTCCGGCCGATCCGCCCCTGAAAAGCGATGGTTGCGAGCGGGCAGCAAATCAAAACCTCCTCCGGCTGGCCCCTGAAAAATAAATTTCTCAAATGAAAGAAAACACTTGCATTTTAAAAACCGGCGTGCTATACTAACAAATGCTGTTATAGCGTACTTCGTTTTAGAAAGGGGTGAACAGAGCAATGAAGGAAGGAATCCATCCCAATTATCAGCAGACTACGATTACATGCGCCTGCGGTAATGTGATTGAGACAGGTTCTACCAAGAAGGATATCAAGGTGGAAGTCTGCTCTAAGTGTCACCCCTTCTTCACCGGCAAGCAGAAGCTGGTGGACACCGGCGGCCGGGTCGCGAAGTTCAACAAGAGGTTCGGCCTGGACAAATAAGTCCGACACTGTCACATGTAAAAGAGCGCGCCGTAGCTGCGGCGCGCTCTTTTTTGCGTACCTTTGGAAAGGAAACGGCCATGCGAGAGCGGGAATTTACCGAACTGATTCCCATGACCTCTTCCCGAAAGCGGCTTCGGGAGGGAGACGTCTTCCGGCTCCAGCCACTTGCGGGAACCTTTTGCTGCGGAAAATCATTCAACTGGAGGTGGAGGGCCGGGACGGCTTTGTGAACGGGATGAACTTGCTCTACATCTACGACCGGCAGATGGAAAACGGAACGATCCCCAGTGCCCTGAACGCCGCTCCGCCGCGGCTCATCAACCGCCTGCCCCTGTCCGGGGATACTTTGAAACCATTGGCAATCAGCCTGTGACGGAGGAGGAGCGGGGGCCGTCCTTCGGCTTTTGGAACGTTCCGCGAAAGCGCTTCGTGGACATTTCGGGAAAGGCGCTGGCCGAAAAGGCCCTCTGTTGGTCGGACTTATGGCCTCGCCAGCTATGGCCTTGGTTGGGACGCTGGTCCAAAGGGCCCTGAAAGCCCAGGGACTCACGCTGGAAGCGCGGAAATAAGGAGGAACCATGGAAGAATTGGACCCCAAACAAACGAACCGGGCGGAGGCCTTCGCGCTGTGGATGCGCGCCCCCATGCCCATGGTGACGCTGTTCAAAACGCTGGACGTCACCCGGCTGGCGGGACTGAGCCGCAGACGGGCCCTGAAATTCAACCTGCTTCTCTGCTGGTGCGCCGGAAAGGCGGCCTCCCGGCTGGAGGAGTTCTACACCCTCCCGGTGGGGGACAAGCTGGTACGGTTCGAAAATCTCGCCGTCAACACCGTGGTGGCCCTGAAAAACGGGGACATTGCCACCTGCGATGTGCCTTTTTCCCAGAGCCTGGACCAGTTCCGGCAAGATTATCTGGCCCTCACCGCCCAGGTCCGGGATACCAGCCGCCCCTACGATTTGAACGGCGACTACATGGTCATCGGCACCTCTGCCCTGCCGCAGACAGAAATCGATGGCGCCGTGAATATCTACGCCGGGTTCTACAACAACCCCTTTCTGATCTGGGGCAAGTACCGGAAGCGGCTCTGGCGGACTGTTCTGCCCATTTCCTTCCAGTTTCACCATACCCAGATGGATGGTGGCCACGCCGCCCGGTTTTTGGAGAACCTCCAGGAGGAAATCCGGACCTTGACCCCCTGACCAATCCAAAATTTCCGGTTGCGTTTTTCCAGAAAACGCATATACTGGAAGCAGGCAGACGGGCCGGCCAGGGGACCGGCCCCTACGGATTTGTCTCCCGATAGAACGCCGTGTAGGGGCCGCCCTCGGCGGCCTGACCCCCACGTTTTTTGAAGCGATAGAAAGGAGCCCTTCGCCATGCGCTTACATCACACGGACCCTCAAACCGCCATCCGGGAACTCCTTCCCGTCCTGGGCCAGCGAAACGCCCTCCTCACCGCCGGAACTGCGGACCGCTGCAACACCATGACCATCGGCTGGGGTCAGGCGGGACGGCTGTGGGGTCTGCAAACCTGCACGGTCTACGTGCGGCCGGAACGGTATACCTATCAATTCACGGAGGAACAGGCGTACTTTACCGTCTCCGTCCTTCCGGAAGACATGAAAAAAGCCATGTCCCTCTGCGGCACGAAAAGCGGCCGGGACATGGATAAGATCAAAGAATGTGGCCTGACGGTCCGCACCGGCGCAGGCGGCGCGCCCTTCTTTGAGGAGGCGGAGCTGGTGCTGGTGTGCCGCACGCTCTACGTCCAGGACCTGAATCCCGCCTGTGTGCGCCCCGCCGGAGAGGACGCCATCCTCCCCCACTACGGCGCCAAGGGCGGCTGGCACAGGGCCTATACCGGGGAGATTGTGGAGGCCTACTCCTTCACGTAGGCCCATCGCCGGAAAACCCCGGCGCCCCGATTTTCCAGGCGGGCCACCCCCGCCGTCAGGCCCTCTCAAGGGCCCCGGGGGACGGCCGGAGATCGGAACGGGACCCAGCCCGCTCTCACCTGAGCGCCATCTCCCGCCGGCTCCCATCTCCATTCAAAAAGTGAGGTATTATGCGAGAAACAGACAAAGTTCGAGATAAAGTTGTTTTGGTGGGTCTGAATTCCCCCGTACTCAAGCGGGAGGAAAACGCCGGGGAGGATACTCTGGAGGAGCTCTCCGCCCTGGTGGAGACCGCCGGAGGGGAGACCGTGGGCACGGTCCTCCAGAACCGGAATTCCCCGGACCCCAGAACCTTCATCGGCGAGGGCAAGTGCGCCGAGGTGAAGCTCTACTGCGAGAACACCGAGGCCACCATGGTCATTTTTGACAATGACCTCTCCCCCTCTCAGCTCCGGGTACTGACGGAGCTGCTGGGGGTTCAGGTGCTGGACCGCTGTGGGCTG
>CAOJHG010000079.1 GCA_948435975.1 uncultured Oscillibacter sp.
GGTCAGCTTGTGCCCGCTGAACAGCTCCTGTGTGACAGATTCGCCCGCGATGGTCTCCATGGTGAACGTGCCCAGGTCCAAGACCTCCATCCGGGGTGCGTCAAAGGCAGAGTTCCCGCTGAAGGGGACCATCTCGCTGAATTCCAGGTTTCCGGCGGCTTGGCGCAGCTCCTCGGCGATTGCCTGGTCCCCGCCGTCTCGGAGGCTGAGAACATACAAATAGTCTCCGCTGGTTTTAAGAATGGTGTGCGTATCTCCGCCGGTCAGGACGGAAAGCTGGCTCTCCAAGTCCTTGTGGAAGACGCCGATGGTCCCCACGCGTTCCAGGGCCAGGAACCAGGCGTTCAAGTCCTCGCTGGCAGAGCCGTCCAGCGCGAATTCTGAGCTGCGGTTTTCAGCGGGGATGACATCCCACCACAGGTAGGCGTATTGGATGGCGCCGCTGCTGGTACGCTCGCTGCCTTGGCATAGGACTTCCCCGCTGTCCATGCGCTGGCCAAGGCTCTCCGGAAGCGTGACCGCCAGACCCAGGAAGGGGAAGGACAGGTCTGTATCGCTCTTCACGCCCAAATCAGAAGCACGGAACGTCTGTGCTTGCGCGGCGCTGCTGCTGTCATGGACGCTTTGGGCTGTTTCATCAGAGGAGGAACAGCCGCTCAGGACCAGCCCGCATAGGAGGGCTTCGAATAACAGTGCGCCTAGACGTTTCCAAATCGCTTTCATTATATGTTCTTCCTTTCTTTCCGTTGCTGTGTCCAATGATTATAGCATATTCTTTCGGGGAATGGAATTGTTTTCGAGGGATATTTTCGGCCTCACGAGACGGAAGCTGGCTATGGAGCATTTCACACGGTGTGCATTGACTCCTGAAACAGCCGATGATAAAATTATAAAAGCGGAGAAAAGGGAGGCCATAGAGTGAGCGAGATTCTGGAATCTGTCAGCCGGAGGGAATTTCGGGAGTGGCTTTAGCCGATGTGATGCTCCTGCTTTTGGTGGCGGAAAAGGTTAACTTTTCGTTTTCGTGCGGTTATCTATGGTTGGCAGAGAAAGGGAAGAAATGGTCCGGCCCGCATTTTGCGGGAGTCTTTGAGGGCCGGGAAAGCGCTCTGCCGCCTCAGTGAATATCCAACGAAAAATATGCTATCATTGGAAAAGTATAGATTGTAAAGGAGCTGAAGAAAATGCAGATTACGGACGAGAAGCTCTTTGCAGAAGCGAAGGAGCTGCTTATCGAGTTCTATGGAAAGGACGCCGCCTTCAAGGAGGGGCAGTATGAGGCCGTCGAGGCGGCTATGACCAAAGGGCGGACCTTGGTTGTCCAGCGCACCGGATGGGGAAAGAGCTTGGTCTATTTCATGTGTACCCGGATGCTGCGCCGCCGGGAAAGAGGTTTTACTATGGTTATAAGTCCTCTGCTGGTGCTGATGGAAAACCAGATGGAAGCCGCCAGAAAGCACGGTCTGACCTGTGCGCAGTTGAATGGCAGCGTCACGGGGGAGGAGCGGAGAGAGATTCTGGAAGGCATGAAGAAGAATGCCTATGACATTGTTTTTACGACGCCGGAGACCCTGTTCAAGCAGGTGACGCCGGTTTTGAAGGACATTTCCATTGGCATGTTTGTCATTGATGAAGCCCACTGCATTTCCGATTGGGGCCACGACTTCCGCTTAGGGTATAACCGGCTGAGAGAGGTTATCCGTCTTCTGCCGTCTAGCGTTCCCCTTCTGGCTACCACCGCCACGGCCAATAATCGTGTTGTCGAGGACCTCCAGGACCAGCTTGGAGAGAACATCTTCACTTCCCGGGGGCCGCTGGAACGGGATTCTCTCCGCCTTCAGGTCCTTCCCCTGGAGAGCCGTGCGGAACGCTATGCCTGGATTCTGGAAAACCTGGAGCACCTGCCTGGAAGCGGTGTCATCTACTGCCTCACCAAGCGGGATTGTGACATGCTGGCCAGATTCCTGCAAGCCCATGGGGTAAACGCTGTTTCCTATCACGCCGGGACGAATGAGGAGGCCAACCGGGAGATGGTGGAGAAGTTCTACCAGGACAAGATCAAGGTCATCGTAGCCACCAGCAAGCTGGGGATGGGCTATGACAAGGGGAATATCGCCTTTGTGATCCATTTCCAGATGCCCGCGAACATCGTAGCCTACTATCAGCAAATCGGGCGGGCCGGGCGGAACATTCCCTGCGCATATGTGTTCCTGATGAGCGGGCGCGAGGACGAGGATATTTTGGAATACTTTATCCGCACCGCCTTCCCCACCGAGTATGAGATGGGCACGGTCATGGAGTACATCAAGCAGCAGGATGGGGGCGCTGGCCTGCTGGAGCTGGAGGCACACCTCAATATCCGCAGGACTCGTATTGAAAAGGCGCTGGCGTTCCTCTACAACGGCGGCCACATTCGCAAGGACGGCTCGAGCTTCTGCGCCACGCCAAATACCTACGTCTATCAGGGGGAGCACTACCAGCAGATCATGGCAATCCGGCGGCAGGAGAAGGAGCAGATGAAGGAGCTGACCCGAACGAAAGACTGTCTCAGCAAATATATTATCCGCTGCCTGGACGACCCCGGGGCGCATAGCTGCGGCCATTGCGCCAACTGCACAGGGCAGGCGTTTCTTCCCAGTGCGCCTTCCCCTGAGATGTGGGAGAAGGCCAAGGAGTATCTGAGCAATACCGTTTTCAAGATCGAGCCGAGAAAGCGGTGGCCATACAAAATTGAGGAACCGAAAGGAAATATCAGGCCTGTCAACCAGGAGGGGATCTGCCTTGCGAAGTACGGCGATTTCGGTTGGGGCGCACTGGTCAAGAGTGGGAGGTATTCCCAGGAAAAGCGCTTTTCGGATGTACTGGTTCAGAAGAGCGCTGAGATTCTTCAGCCCTTCATCCTGAAGCATGGGATTACTCAAATCACCTGCGTCCCGTCTCTGCGCACGGACCTTGTAGAGAATTTCAGCAGGCGGCTTGCAGAGCGGGTTGGAATCCCCTTCGCGCCTCTGCTGAATAAGAGCGCCGCCAGACCCCAGAAGGAGATGGAGAACAGCGCTCACCAGTGCCTGAACGCGTGGCAGTCCTTCTCGGCGGCGGAGGGCGTCCCTATGCCGAAAAAGGTCCTGCTGGTGGATGATATGGTGGATTCCGGATGGACACTGACAGTGTGCGGCTTCCGGCTGATGGAAAAGGGCTGTCAGGAGGTCTATCCCTTCGCCTTGGCTGACAGCGGGCAGAGCGAGGACGACTGATCCCCGGCGCGCCCAAGCTGCTTTCATGTTCCCGGCCGCTGCTGTCCGGTCGCCGGGAACATGAAAATTGATGGAGGAATATGGAAAGACGAGGACGAAGCAATGAACCAAAACGCGGAAGCAATCATCGTTTTTTGCAGCTATTTGTGTATTGGGAAGGACGTCAGGCCGCTGGATTCCCGGGAGTGGGAAAAATTGGCGCGGTGGCTTGCGGCAAACGAGATGGAACCAAAGAACCTGCTGGAGTTCACCCGTGCGGATTTTTATGAAAAGCTCCAATGCAGTACCGCGCAGGCCGACCGTCTATTAAGGCTGATTGGGCGGAGCGCCAGTTTGAGCTTTGAGGTTGGCAGCTATGAGAACATGGGCGTTCAGCTCGTGACCCGGGCTGACGGGACCTATCCAAAGGAGCTGAAAAAGAAACTGCGCATCGCCTATCCACCGATTTTTTACTGCGCTGGGAACCTGGAACTGCTGGAGGACCCGACAGTAGGTTACGTGGGGTCCCGCGCAGTGGAGGCCCAGGATGTGGAATTTACTGCCAGGACCGTCCAGAAGACGCTGGAACGAGGTTTTTCCGTTGTCAGCGGCGGGGCAAAGGGTGTGGATTCCGCCGCTGAGACCGAGGCTCTTCGGCAGGGCGGGCGGGCGGTGGTCTTCCTGGCGGATTCTCTGATGCAGCGGCTCAAGAAGCGGGATGTACTGGAAGCCGTTCAGGAGGGGCGGCTGCTGCTGCTTTCCGCGGTGAAGCCGGATGCGGGCTTTCAGACTAGGATAGCCATGGAACGGAACCGGTTGATTTACAGCCAATCCAGCGGAACCGTGGCCGTGCGGTCCGAACTGAATAAGGGCGGCACCTGGGCCGGAGCGACAGAATGCCTCAAACATGGGTGGTGCCCGGTTTTCTGCTGGAACCATCCAAAGTATGCCGGAAACGCCGCCCTGATCAAAAAGGGAGCCATTCCAATTGACACATCATGGGATGGGGACGTTCTGAAACTGCCCGCACCGCCCGCACCACAGGAGGAGGTCGGAGAGCAGATTACATTTTTTGACAATTAACAGGCGGCGAAAAAGCACCCGCGGCCAACACAGGCTATCGGGCGCCATTGTGTTTCTGGGAAAAGAGGACGGCCAAGGCTTTTAAGACCCTGACCGTCCTTTTGCTATGCTATGGGGAGGAAATGCGCTTATCCGTTTTCCTCTTTCCGTTTTTTGGGAGCTAGGACAGCCAATCCGAAAGCGGACAGCAGAGCCGCCAGCAGCCACATCACGGAGTTGTCGCCGGTTTCAGGCGCACTGTCGAGAGGAACGGCCTCCTCAGGCACCTCTACCACTTCTTCCTGTTCCTCCTCAGGCAGATTGCTCAGGGGAACGTCTTCCTCGGGCACGTCGGTCAAAGGCACATCCTCTTGAGGAATGTCTACCACAGGGGGAGGCGTGGGAGTCGGAGTAGAAGGCGGATTTGGTCTGCGTCCAGGATCAGGATCAGGGTCAGGACCGGGACCAGGACCAGGCTCTTCCGGAGGCGTATAGGTGTTTGTAATGGTTATCACAGTGCCGCTGCGCTCCTGGGTGGAGGTATAGTTCTCCGGCACGTCGGTTTCGCGGACAGTCCATTGATGGTTGCTGGGCAGGTTTTCCCAGGTGTACTGCCAATTGTTGTCCGTGTTCAGGGTAACTGCTTCGCCATAGGGAACGCCGTCCTGATAGAGCTGGGCTTTCACGCTCTCTGGCCGGATGTCCTCGCTGTCGTTGGCCCATTCCTTCTGAACGGTCAAGCTGGTATAGGTCTGGGGAATCGCGTTGGTCACAGTAATGGAAATCTCATTGCCGTTTATAACAGGGGCGGAGTAGCTGTCATCATACCCGGTGGGGGCGATTTCCAAGACAGATACCCTGCCGACCACGCTTTCAGGCAGATGTGTAAAGCTGGCGGTCCAGTTGTTCTCCGCGTTCAGCACCACAGTATCCAAGCCGTGGCCGTTGAGCATCAGTTGAATGGTGACAGGCTCCCACTGACTTTCGGGGACGCCGCTCCACACCTTGTTGACCTTCAGGCTGTACTCAGGGTATTCGCTGGAGGGCGGATTACCGGCAGTGAGCGAGCCGTTAGCGCCAATACCGCCGCCGCGTTCAGCGCTGTTTCCGCTGATGACCAGGGCGGCATTTTCTTTTGCTACTTCCTTCGCAAGCTCTGTCACGACCGCTTTCAGCGCAAGGTTGTCGCCGTAGGTTCCAGCCGCAACGGAGATGGGGTTAGAAGCGTTGTAGCGCACAGAGTCCGGTGCGATATAGCCCCAGCCGCCATTCATAGCAGTCTCGGTTACGGAGCCGTCCCTGTACCACTGCGCCAGGCCGCCGCCTAACATACGCTCCGCCAGGATCGCGGCTTTGCCAGCGCCGAACATGGTACTCACGACAGAAACAAAGTCATCCGCCGCGCCGCCTGCGGTATTGTCAAAATGGCCGCGCCTTCGTTGACATACAGGGAGCCGCTGCCGGTGGGACAGAAGTACATGCCTCCGCCCATAACAGAAGCGGTGTTTCCGGTAATCAGGGCGCTGCTCATATGAAGGCCAGTGGAGTTGGAGTGCGGGGTTTCCACATAGACGCCTCCGCCAACCATCCTTGCCTTGTTGCCGCTAATTTCACCAGCGTTCAAGGTGACATAGTTGGAGTTGACATAAATGCCGCCGCCATACTGCGCGGAGTTGTTGGAAATCTCGCCGCCGTCCATGGTGAATACGCACTTGGCGTCGTAGGTTGGACTCATACCGCCGGTACGGCCCGCCACGCAGACGCCTCCGCCGTTTCTGTCTTCGCCGCCAACGGATTGGTTGCCAGTAATGACACCGCCATTCATATACAGCTCAGCATTGCCCACCAGAGTGACAGCGCCGCCTACGCCGGATGTGCGGTTGCCGCTGATTTCTGCAGCGTCGCTCAAAATCATCTTGCCGCCCACGTCGCTATTGTTCCAGCCGTAAACCAGGACAGCGCCAGCGGCATAGCCATCGCCCCACTTGGTAGCATTATAGTTATCAGCAATAGCGCCGCCGCTCATGCTGAATACAGCGCCAGAGCCGACAATGACAGGAGCACTGTGCGCGCCGTCGGTGGAGGTTCCTCGAAGTGTGCCGCCGGTCATGGTGAACTTGGCGCTGTCGCCAAGCACAATCGCGCCGCTGAACATGCCGTTGATTGCCTTGTTGTCACCTAGATTGCCGCCGCCATTGATGGTACCGCCGTTCAGAACCAGCTCGCCGTTGACCTGGAACACGCCAGCCGTCAAACGGCCCAGCGCAGACAATACTGCGCCGTTGATAATCATGTTTTCATCGCTGGTGGCATCAATCGTCAGCTTGCCGCCCTCATTGATGATGAACAATGGCTTGCTGAAATTATAGAGAGCGTCGATGCCGACTGAAGTGCCGTTATCCACAAGCGTGATGTCCTTGCCAGCAGGGATTATGATGGATTGGTTTACATCAGAAAGGACCTGGGAGAGCGTCAGCGTGGAAGGGCCTTCCGAAAGATCGATAGCCTTTTGCAGAGAGGCAACAGAGCAAATGTTATCAATATCTACCTGTGTATAGGTGAGTCCCGCTGCCCGGAACGCATACGAATTGTTCAGAACAGAATCAAGAGACCCCACGTTGGCGTTGACCGTAACAGAAGAGACTGCGTTGTAGTTATAGCGGCAATAGAACGCCCAGGAGTCTACGCTCTTGAGGTTAGGACCGCACTCGACTGCCACCGGGAACGGCGCGGTGTCATCATCATTTGCGTCAGCGTTGCGGTAGAACGCGCAGTAGCCGATGGTTTCCAGGTTTTCACCGAATACAATCTTTTCGATGTGGTACTGTTCAGTTGCGTAAGCATCGAAGAATGTAAAGGCGTACTGTCCAATAGAAATGACGCTGTCAGGAATGATCAGGTCTTTACCATACAGATAGACATATCCAAAGGCATAATCCTCGATTGTTTCCAAGCCTTCGGAGAGAGTGACCTGCGCATAGCTCTGATTGTAAAATGCCTTTTCGCCAATCACGGTCACGCGATACGCCACATCGTTATAAGTGACAGTGGAGGGGACGATAATCCGGAAAGATTTGTCCTTGCTTCCCTTGATTACCGTGGCTGTGCCGTCTGGGTGCAGCTCATAAATAATATTGTTCTCAGTATATTCTGTGTTTTCACTTACGAGCTCGCCCAGCAGGGATGCTTGGATTTCCGCGGCTTTCTCGGAAAGGGCCGTCATTGCCGCATAGATCTGGAGCACGTCCTCGCGTTCCAGCTCAGTCAAAGACAGACGGTCGAACTTTACACTGAGGTCTGCCAGCAGCGCAAGGACTGCTTCCAGGTTCTCTGCCGTGACTTCCTCGGGCAGACCCTTTGCCGTGGTCAGAAAGTCCTGAAGTTCCTGAGAGCTTTCTGGTTCAGCCGCAATGCCGTTTTCGGGAAGTTCCTCTTCGGGAAGCTCCTCTTTAGGAACCTCGGTTTCTTCCTCGTCAGGCTTCTCGACATCCTCGCCGCCGAGAACGTCTTCGCTGTCGCCAGCGTCTTCGCCGCCAGAGACATCTTCGCTGTCGCCAGCGTCTTCGCCGCCGGAAACATCTTCGCTGTCGCCGGTGTCTTCGCCGCCGGAAACA
>CAOJHG010000080.1 GCA_948435975.1 uncultured Oscillibacter sp.
CCATAGGATTTTGAACCGGGCGGCGTTCCTGATCGAGCGGGCCGATGTTCCCTGCGCTTTTCCGCCACAAGCTCTAGCAGGAAATCCGCTGAGTACAAGCGCCGCCTTGGTTATGGAACAGCAGGTGCCCTCAGCGTTTTTGATGGGCCTCCTTTTGGGCGGAGCGACGAATCATACGCTGAAAGATGACTGTCGGCAGCAGTTGCAGACGCGGGAGCTGAAAAAGGATTGAAATGGACTTTTCGCGATGCTCCAGACTTGATAAGGAGGAAACTGCTTTGCATAACACACCTCACAGCACACAATTCCAGGCTTTGACCAGGCGCCTGCTGCTGGCGTTCTCCAGCGCTGGCGCCATTCCCCAGATGCCTGACCAGGACATTGACCACTATTCCGAGCTGGCCCTTTTTCACGACATCGGGAAACGCGCTGTCCCTCCGGCGATTCTGAACAAGCCCGGTTCGCTGACACCGGAGGAGTTTGCCATTATGAAGTCGCACACCATTGAGGGCTGCCGACTTCTCGCAGAAGACCCGGAGCTGTCCGAGAGAGAGGACTTTCCCCTAATCTGTGACGTCTGCCGCCACCATCACGAACGCTGGGACGGCGGAGGCTATCCGGACAGGCTGTCCGGCTGCCAAATTACCCCCTGGGTCCAGGTGGTGGGCCTTGCCGACGCCTTTGACGCGCTGCTCCATCCCAGGCCCTACAAACCGGCGTACCTCTGGACACAGGCCGCGTCCATGATTTCTGACGGAGCCTGCGGGGCCTTTTCGCCGGATATCCTGATCTGCTTTCGTTACAGCATCCGTGAAATTCATACCGCCGTCTATTGAAATACGCCTTATAGAAGGAGGAAATTCTTTGAAAAAACACATTTTCCAGGACCGCATCGGACCGAACCTGCCCAGGTACTACAGCCGCACTATGATGCTGGTGATTGCCTGTGCCTGCCTGACTGTCCCCGCTTTTGCGGTGCAGGACTTGTTCGCTGTGGCAAAGACCATCATCATTGACCTCTACACCCAGATCGCGGGCATCAGCACCGTGCTGGCGGGCCTCATGTCCGCCGTGGCGGTCATCGGCGCGAAGCTCTCCAACAACCAGCATAAGGTGGACCAGGCATGGGACTGGCTGAAACGCATCTGGATCTGCTGGGCCATCATCAATGGAATCGGGGCCTTCATTGCCTACATCGTTCCGAAGTTCTCCGGTTTGGCAACCCTAACTCCTTAACTTGTACCATCCGGCAGGAAGGGGGTGTTTATCCTGCTGGAACTTATTTTTCAGGGCTTCTTTGAGTGGATTTACAGCCTGATTCTGGAGGTTTGGAACTTTTTCTTCTCGTCGCTGCTGGACATCATGACGCTGGATTTTGCGTACATCAAAACCCACGTTCCCATTGTAGAGGACATCAGCGGCGTTTTCCTGGCAGTGGGCTGGGCGCTGCTGCTGGGGAACCTGGTGTTCCAGGCCATGCGCAGCATGGTTTCCGGCCTGGGCTTCGAGGGAGAAGACCCAAAGATGCTGTTTGCCAGGACCTTTGTGTTTTCGTTCCTGCTCCTGGCCAGTCCGCAGATTTGCGAGATTGGCCTGAATCTCACATCAAGAATCATGGCTTTGCTGGAAGTTCCGGACGCGATCAATGTCCATCTGGTGGACAGCGGACTTTTCGGAACGCTTACCGCCGCGTGGCTGCTGGTCATCATATTCGATATTATCCTGATGTTCATGGTGCTGAAGCTGCTGCTGGAGGTTGCGGAGCGCTATGTGATTCTGGCGGTGCTGTCCCTCACAGCGCCGCTTGCCTTTTCCATGGGCGGCAGCAAGAGCACGGCGGATATTTTCTCAGGCTGGTGCCGGATGTTTGGCAGCATGTGTCTGCTGATGGTGACAAACGTGATGTTTTTCAAAATGCTGCTGTCTGTGGTATCTACCATCCCCAGCGGACTGGACGTGTTTCCCTGGATGGTCCTGAACATCACCATTGTAAAGGTTGCGAAAAAAGCGGATGATATTATTACACGAATTGGCCTGAATCCGGCCATCACTGGCGATAAAGGCAAGGGCCTTGGAAGTTCCCTTGCCCATACTGTGATCCGAAGCGCCGCGTCTAAAGTCATCAAAACGGTTGGAGCTGTGGCAACAGGCGGAGCAAGCACAGCCGTCGGAGCCGCTGCAGGAGGTGCTAAGGCAGTCACCGGCGTGGCAGGCGCGGCGGGCGCTGCTGGAGCGGCCGGAGCTGCTGGCGGAGCCTTCCGGTCAGGCGGACGGCATGGCGGTGGGACACGGCGGCCCGGTTCACCGCAGGAACAGCCGTCCGGAGGCGCCTCGCAGGGAGGAGCCAAAGAGCCTGCCAAAGATTCTGCCGGTCAAACTGACCAGAGAAGCGGTGCTTCCAGAAGAACTTCTGTCCCTCAAGGTGCCCGGCGTGGAACGTCGAACGTCACAGGCACTACGGAAACCTCCGACATGCAAGCTGGAGGAAACTTTAGAGGCGGCGGCAGATTTGGCGGCGGTGAAGGCAGAAGAACCGGCGGATTCACCGGCGGAGGCAGAGCTGGCGGCGGCATTGGCCGTGAAACCCTCCGGCATTCCGGCAGGATGGGCGGCGGCGCTTCCTACAGACGCGGCGTCGATGTGCATGTTGGAGATGATTTTGATGATGGCCAGGTTGGCACAGGAGGCCGCCGTGTTGCCCCGGATACAGGACACAAGAGTACGCCTGCTGGTGGTGTTGGCAGGAGCGAACTTGCAGATAGAACGCGCAAAAGTACGTCTGCTGGCGGTGTTGGAAGAAGCGAACTTGCAGATAGAACTCACAGAAGTACGCCTGTCGGCGGTGTTGGTAGAAGCGAACTTGCAGATAGAACCCGCAGAAGTACGCCTGCTGGTGGTGCCGGAAGAAGTGAAGCTACTGATAAGACACGCAAAAGCGCACCTGCTGGCGGCGTTGGCAGAAGCGGGCTTGCTGGTGCAGCAGGAACGATACCGCCAGCGGATACAACTGCAAGAAGAGGCGGCGGCCGGCGTGGGGAGGGCACATCCACGCAGGAATCCCGGAAGCCGGGAGGCCGTTCTGATTTTACAAAGAGCGCTTCCTCTGCGCGTACAGATTCTATACCAAAGAAGCGGAGTTCCGGCACGGTCCGGCAGGAACCGGCTAAGGAATCTTCGCCCACCAGAGCTTCAGAAAGAAGAGGGGCGATTGCGCCGCCCGGCTCGGCAGGAAGCGGACACAGTTCCTATTCGGGAAATCCCCGCCGTTTCCGGGACCGAAGCCCCAGCCCAGCCCGGCGGGAACTGTCCAGAGGCGCAATCCCCAGGGGAGGGATTCAAAAAGATGGTGCTCCCAAAATTCACCCCGGCATAGCAGGAACGCCCCGCACATCCGCAAAGGCAGAGGTTCGTTCGGAGCGCCGGTCTTCCATCCCGGTTCAGCAGGAAGCGGCCAAGGCACCAGCAAAAGGAGGTACACCCAGCCCCACAGAAAGCGGCGGCAGTTCGCGCACGAGAACGGAATCAAAGCAGCGCACTGCCAACCCGGCCCGGCAGGAACAGGTCAAGGTTTCCACACCTGCCAATCCCCCCAAAAAAACCGAAAGCCCCATTGTCCGCCCAAGCGGGAGGCCCGCTGCCAATCCGACAGGGACAAGGAGGCAGGTGCCAACACGCACAACGCGGGCAAAGCCTGGAGGTGCCGATCAGGGAGGGCCAGTGAATGGGAAACCGAAATGAAAAGAGTCCAGGTGTTCCGTTTCTGGTCAAGGCTGTAGCGGTTATCTCTGTTCTTCTGCTCTTGAATCCTCTGATGATTTTCACCGCTCTGCCCAATATGTTTTTCGGCTATGGCAGTTCTGAAACGGAGGAAATCACCCGCATGACGGAACAGGCCATGACCATTGGAGGAATTTACACCAGCCTGGAGGACTTCGACAGTACCCAGGTGGATTCCATTGTCACCAGCATCGCCAATGAATATGAGGAAAATGGGACCACAATTGATAAAATCGAGGTATCCAGCGATGTTGAGGAAGAAGATCTTCTATGGCTCATAGCAATCAACTCCGTCGCTCATCAGCAAGACCTGGACGCCATGAGCGCCGAGGATGTCCGCTCCTTCTGTACCGCTCACCTGGTTCTCACGCCCTCCCTGGACTTTCTGACCGGGGAGGGCGATGCTGTAAACACAACGCTGAAGATTCAGATTGAAAAACCGGACCCGGACCAGCTTATGGACCAGCTGGGCTTTGATGAAGAGGCTAAAACCTGGGCGGGAGCCATGTTTGAGGTCCTGCGGGACAGCGACGCTCTGAAAAAATACGCTTCTTATTTTGAGGAGTTCCACCCCAGCTATGAGGGGGATACCTCCTACGAGGGCGGCGGAAGCAATCTTGAACATGGCAGCGGCCAAGGCAGTGCCATTGACACCTCCCATTTTGTCAGCCCTGGAACAAAGAACAACCTGGACCTTGCCGCCTACGCTGTCCAGGCTTGGGAAAATAATTGGGGCTATGTCTGGGGGACCTATGGCAATGTCCTGACGGAATCCCTGTTTGCCTACAAGCTGAAGCAGTACCCGGACGGCGTGGGCAAATACAAGGACTTCATTCGGGCGAACTGGCTGGGCCGCCGTACCGCCGACTGCGTTGGCCTCATCAAGGGCTACGGCTGGCTGGACGCCTCCAGCGGCGCTATTCGGTACGGCACCAACGGAATGCCGGACTACGGTGCAAACCAGATGTACCAGTCCGCCGCGGTAAAAGGGCCCATGTCCACCATGCCGGAGATTCCGGGCCTGGCGGTCTGGAAATCCGGTCATATTGGTATCTACATTGGAAACGGATATGTCATTGAGGCCATGGGCACCAAATACGGCGTTGTGAAAACGAAGGTGGATGGCCGGGGCTGGCAGGGCTGGTGCAGGCTCCCATCAATCACTTACATAGAAGGATAACAGTCATGGTGTTACAAACCAATCTGAGAGCGCTGCGGCACCGCTACCAGCTGTCTTTGACAGAATTGGAGGCGGTGTCCAGTCTTTCCAATCAATATATCAGCCGTGCGGAGCTGGGGCAGATTCAACCCACAAAACGGCTGGAAGAGCAGTTGGAATCCGCTGTTGAAAGAATTATCGCGAAGCGGGAAAGCACGCTGCGGTCTTTCAAGAGGGATTTCCAGTCATACAAAGGCCGGCTTTTGCGGCCTGTGGAGGACACGAAGCATGACGAATGAAACCTACTACATCCCTGCCAATTTTACCGACGCGGGCCGGGTGATGGGTCTGTTTGAGATCCGCAATCTGATTGAGGCGGTCCTTTTGACTTTGCCCATCCTGTACCTGTGCCTTGCCTTTGTCCCGCTGTCCATGACGCCGAAGATCATCGTCACCCTGACCGTCTTGGTGCCTGTGGGCGGCTTTGGCCTGATTGGCGTCAGCGACGACAGCCTGACCCGCTGGCTGAGTTCCTGGTGGCGCTGGCGGAAGGGGCGGCGGCTGATTACCTATCGAGGGGAGTGCAATAAAAAATGAACATCAAAGAACTGATTTTTGGCGGTGCGGTGAAAGCCGCCGGAGGGGGCGGAGCCTACCGGGACAGCATCCAGGCATGGCTTCCCATCAAGAACATCATGGGCGGTGTCGTGATTACCCGGGATAACCGCTTTATTAAAATCCTGGAGGTCCTGCCGGTAAACATCTACCTGAAATCCGCCAACGACCGGCAGAATATCATTGCCAGCTACGCCGCCTGGCTGAAAATCGCCCCGGACAACATTCAGCTGGAGGCCCGAACCCTCCCGGCGGATACCGCCGACTATGTGGAGCGCATGAGGGAGTTTGCCGAAGCGGAGGAAAACGAGTCCTGCCGGGAGATGATCGAGGACAACATTGCCGAGATTGGCCAGGGCGTGGCCAGCGACGCTATCCGGCACCGCTTCTTCCTGATCTTCCAGTATGAAGCACACATGAAGTCCAAGGGCCACAGTGTTGCCGCCATTATCCAGCGGTTGAATGAAGAAGCAGATACGGCCCGGCGGTATCTGGACGTCTGCGAGCTGGAGGTTCTGGAACCCCGCTGGACAGATGATTTCATTCTGAAGCTGCTGTATGAGATCATCAACAAACGCACCAGCCGCCGGGTGAAGCTGCCGGAGGGCGTGTTTGACATGACGACAGCGGTGCATGGCATCTACGAGGAGGGGTGAAAATGAGCAGTCTTTTGAAAAAGAAATCCGCAAAGGCGCCGGTCAAGGGTAAGAAGAAAAAGCGTACTGCCCCGAAAGAGGGCCAGGAGAAGTTCTCCCTCAAGCGCCTGTTGATGGGCGAGGAAAAACAGGACCTGACAGAGCTGGAATCCGGCTCTACCACCATTCTGGATATCCTATCCCCCACAACGGTGGACACCAAAAGCCGGGACTATATCGTGGTGGACAGTGTTTACCACGCTTACCTCTATGTCACCGGCTACGGCTATGCCACTACCGTCGGCTCCTGCTGGCTGGCTCCTCTGGTGGAGGCCGGGGAGGGCATAAACCTCAGCTTCATCTTCAAGCGTCAGCCCAAAGACAAAATTCTCTCCAAGATTGCTCAGACCACCATGGTCAACCGCTCCCGGATGCGGGATGTGGAGGACACCCGGTCGGACTTTGAGGAGCTGGACAGCGCCATCAGCTCCGGCCTCTATCTAAAGGACGTGATGAACCGTCAGGGGGAGGATTTCTATTACATGCACACCCTGATCGAAATCGTGGCGGACGACCCGGAAACGCTGGAACTGCGGGTGACAGCGGTGGAAAAGCTCTGCATCTCCATTGACATGATTGCCCGGCGCTGCGACTACAAGAATGAGCAGGCGTTTCTTTCTGCCCTGCCTTTGCTGGCACTGGACCCGGATGTGGAGCGGAAATCCCGGCGGAATGCCCTGACTTCCGGCGTGGCGGCAGCATTTCCTTTCGCCTCCTACGAGCTCAGCGATCGTAACGGCGTGTTCCTGGGGTTGAACCTCTATAACCGCTCCCCGGTGTTCCTGGACCCCTACGACGATTATAAGTACACCAACGGCAACTGCTGGATCGGCGGCTCCTCCGGCGCGGGCAAAACCTTCACCCTGCAATGTCTGGGCGGACGGCTGCGGCAGCAGGGGCGGCGGGTCATCTTTATTGTGCCCAAAAAGGGCCACGAATTCCGGCCCCTCTGCGAGCTGCTGGGCGGGCTGTATCTGCGGATGTCCCCGTCCTCCCGGGACTGCCCCAATATCATGGCCATCCGGCGCTGTTCCCTGGATTCCTATGCCGGCCTCCGGGATATGGCGGCGCGGGACGATTCTGTTCTTGCCGATAAAATTTCCCGGCTGATTATCTGGTACTCCCTCCAGAAGCGGGACCTCAGCGACGAGGATAAAAACTACCTGGATTCCTCCCTGGTGGAGTGCTACCGTCAGTATGGCATTACCTTCGACAACGCCACGATTACCGATGAAACCGGGGCTTTTGTAGAGATGCCCATTATTGCGGACTGGTACAGGGTTCTGGCGGAGAACCCGGAAACAAAACACCTTTCGGTGGTTCTGGCCCGGTATGTCACTGGCTCCGCCTCCGCGATGGGCGCACGGAATGACATTGACCTGGATAATAAGTACATCGTCCTGGACACCTCCGGAATGCCGGACGATTTGCTGCTGCCCGGCATCTTCTGGGCCACAGACATTGCAAACGACCTTATCATGGACGCCCAGGAGGACCTCTCCGCCCTGATCGCGGACGAGCTGTGGAGCCTGGTGGGGGCCAACTCCAACCCTCTGGCGGCGGGCTTTGTTCAGGAGATGGTGAAAACCATCCGGGGCCTGGGCGGGATCGCCGTCACCTCCACCCAGGGGATGCAGGACC
>CAOJHG010000081.1 GCA_948435975.1 uncultured Oscillibacter sp.
CAAACCGCATGGCAGCTGGAGGGGATGGACTCCCCCTGAAAGCTGGATGTGGGGGACAGCAGCGCCCCTGTAGGAGCAAACACAATCCGCTTCCACCTTCCCCGCCGCATCTCTGACAGCAGGTAGCCGTTGAGCACCGCCGCCGAGCACCCGCATCCAGAAGCCCCCGCGTGCATATCCTGCGTTTCCCTGTCGTAGAGCAGCATCCCGCAGTCCTGGAAGCTCGGGCCCATGTCAATGCCGTCTTTCGAGAAAAACTCCCGAACAATCGCATGTCCCAGCTCTCCCAGGTCGCCGGTGATGACCAGGTCGTAATCCTGGGGCTTTGTGTTGGTATCCTGGAAGAATGCAGACAGGGTATCATATGCAGCGGGAGCCATCGCCGCTCCCATGTTGTTGGCGTCGGATATCCCTTTGTCCACGATTTTTCCGCAGGTGATATGGGTAATATACGGTCCCGGTCCCTCCGCTCCCAGGATAGTGCATCCGGCGGCGGTGGCGGTCCATTGGGCGGTAGGGGTCCGCTGGTTCCCGTAGGGCACCGGCATCCGGTATTGCCGTTCCGCTGTGCAGAAGTGGGAAGAGGTCATTGCCGCCGCCTTCGCCGCATAGCCGCCGTCAATCAGCATGGCCGCAAGAGAGAGAGATTCCCCCATGGTGGAGCAGGCGCCGTAGAGTCCATAAAAGGGGACGCCGAATTCCCGAAGGCTGAAAGAAGAGCCAATACACTGGTTCAGCAGGTCTCCCGCCAGGATATATTCCAGGTCCTTGGGCTTCAGCCTTCCCTGCTCCAGCGCCCGGGAGAGTACCCGCTTCTGCATGGCCGATTCCGCCTTCTCCCAGGTCTTTTCCCCAAAAAAGGAATCCTCATCCAGCTCGTCGAAATAAGCGCTCAGGGGGCCTTCCTTTTCCATCTTCCCGCCGATGTTGGCAAAGGAGAGCACAGAGGGCGGATGGGACAGCGCCACCGTCCGGCGGCCAATGCGTTTTTCATTCATACTACCGTTACCTCGCTGTGATGGATTTTCGCTTAGGCTTTCCCAAAACAGGCGGTTTATGCGCTGGGTGTTTTTCCGGAAGGTCTGTTCCTGCGGCCTGCCGGGTCTCTCTCAGCATCTCCCCTCAGCCCGCAGGCGCTCCAGCAGGCCCTGACAGCCCTCCAAAATATCCTGCCACGCGGTCTCGAAGTCGCCTGTGTACCAGGGATCTGCCACACTGTCTGGACGGCCCGCAAACTCCAGCAGCAAATACAGCTTCCCATCCGCGTTTCCTCCACAGATACGGCGCATGTTCCGCAGATTCATCTTGTCCATGCCGATCAGAAAATCGTATCTTCCGCAGTCTCCCTGAACAAGCTGCCTCGATGTCTTTCCCGCGCAGTCAATGCCGTGCTCCGCCAGCTTCCGGCGCGCCGGAGGATAGACAGGGTTCCCGATTTCTTCTGTGCTGGTAGCGGCGGAGGCAATATGGAACCGGTCCTCCACACCCGCTTTTTTTACCAGGTCCTTCATGATGAACTCCGCCATAGGGCTTCTGCAAATGTTGCCGTGGCATATGAATAAGATGTTTGTCATATCCAGCTCTTCCTCTCGTAAGTGTGCAAATTCTGCTTCTTCAAGTACTCTTGAAACAGTTCGATCATTATAGCATGACAAGCGGGGTCCCGGCAAGTCCGCCGCACTTTGCACCGCGTCCTACAGGCGAAAGTTTGAAAATTATCAAACAATCCTGCCCAACTGATTGACTCTCCCGCGCCTGACTGTTATAATATGGAAACGAGAAAGGGGGAGAGGCTGTGAAATGGGTCTTTCAATTCGGCCGTATTCTGACGGTATGTTTTTTGGGGGAGACGCTGGCCGCTCTGCTGCCCCTGCCAATACCCGCCAGCGTTTATGGCTTGGTCCTGATGCTGGCGGCGTTAAAGCTGGGAGTCATACGGCTGGAGCAGGTACAGGACGCGGGGCGCTTTCTGGTGGCAATCCTGCCAGTGCTGTTCCTTCCTGCGGCTGTGGGCGTGATGGACCTTCATGCAGAGCTGACAGCCATGCTTCTGCCATGCCTGCTCGCCGTGGTTCCAGTGACGGTGCTGGTCATGGGCGCGGCGGGCCTGGTGACGCAGTGGGTGCGGCGGACGCAAAAAGGGGGTGCCGGCCATGAGTGAGGTGCTGGCCTCCTTTCTCAGCCGCAGCAGTGCCTGGGGCGCAGCGCTGACCATCGCGGCCTTCGGTTTGGGAACATTGCTCCAGCGGCGGACGGGAAAGGCATGGTGCAGCCCTCTGCTGCTGGGAAGCCTGCTGGTGATGGCGATTCTGGCGGTTTCCGGCCTGCCTTATACGGATTTCAAGGCTAGCGCTTCACCAGTGAGCTATCTTCTGCTGCCTGCCACCGTGAGCCTGGCTATCCCGCTCTATGAAAAGCGGAACCTCCTCCGGGAAAATGCAGCGGCGATTCTGGCGGGTATCCTGGCAGGCGTGCTTGTGAGCTTGGGGAGCATCGCAGCGCTGTCTCTGGCGATGGACCTGGAGCGGGCGCAGGCGGTCACACTCTTGCCCAAGTCTGTTACGACGGCCATCGGTATGGACGTGGCTTCAGCGCTGGGGGGAATGCCCTCTCTGGCGGGAGCGGTAATCGTCCTGACCGGCATTATGGGCAGCTTGACCGCCCCATGGGTGTGTGAGACGCTGCGAATCACGGACCCCATTGCGAAGGGCGTCGGCATCGGGACCGCCAGCCACGCTATCGGCACCGCAAAGGCCCTGGAGCTGGGAGAGACCGAGGGGGCTATGAGCGGTCTGGCCATTGCCGTTGCCGGTGTGCTTACAGCGGCGCTGGCTCCGGTCTTTGCCGGACTTCTGAACTAAAGACCGGCGGATACACATACTGGCAAGCTCCCGGCAGAGGCCTCCTCCGCCGGGGCTTTCCGCGCTTTCGCCGCCCGCGCCATACATCCTG
This sequence comes from uncultured Oscillibacter sp., assembly GCA_948435975.1. Taxonomy (GTDB): domain Bacteria; phylum Bacillota; class Clostridia; order Oscillospirales; family Oscillospiraceae; genus Oscillibacter. The sequence goes on from CAOJHG010000081.1 coordinate 2,953, forward strand.
GAGCTGTTCTCCCGGCCCGAAGTCCGCCCTTCCCTGGGAATGGATTTTTCGGAGAATCCTGAGAAATGCTCTTGCAATTTGGAGCGCTATCAGTATAATATGAAAGTAGATTTTGCGTGCCGGCAAATCCATTCCCTCTGTGAAGCAATTTCGGAAAGGAGTCCCTTATGAAAAAGAAAAAACTCGCCTCACTGCTTTTGGCCCTGTGTCTGCTGGCGAGCTATGGTCAAACCGCTGTCTATGCTCTTCAGGCGGACGAGGCCCCCATCCAAGTAGAGGACGCAAAAATCCCTCTGGCCGCCGCAGTGGACACCATGCTCCTCCCGGTGGCTTCCGGCACGGCGGTGAAGTCCGGAAAGGGCGCGGAGATTGACTACTCCAACGTGAAGGACGGCTATGTAATGGTCCGCTACGCCGCCGCCAACAGCAAGCGCCTCAAGGTCCAGGTGGCCGGCCCTACGACGACCTACAACTACGATCTCCCTACCGGCGGCTGGGTGACCTTCCCTCTCTCCGACGGCAACGGTTCCTATAAGGTCTCCGCTCTGGAGAATACCGCTGGAAACAAATACGCCGTCCTGGCTTCTACTTCCTTCCAAGCTACGCTCAACGATGAGTTCGCACCCTTCCTCCGGCCCAACCAGTACGTAGACTACGGCAGCGCGGCCAACACTGTTCAGAAAGCCAAGGAACTCACCGCCAACATCAGCGCCCCCCTGGACAAAGTGGCGAAGATTTACGATTTTGTAGTAGGCACCGTGAGCTATGATTATAACAAGGCCAAAACTGTACAGAGCGGATATCTGCCCGTGCTGGATACCGTGCTGTCCACCAAAAAGGGCATCTGCTTTGACTATGCCGCCCTCATGACGGGGATGCTCCGCAGCCAGGGCGTTCCCTGCAAACTGGTGGTGGGCTATGCCGGGACCGCGTACCACGCCTGGGTCAGCGTCTGGACCAAGGAGACCGGGTGGATCGACGGCGTCATCTACTTCGACGGCACCACCTGGCAGCGGATGGACCCCACCTTCGCCTCTTCCAGCAACAAGAGCGATACCATTATGAAGTACATCGGCGACGGCTCCAACTACACCACGAAATACCTCTACTAAAGACCGCAATCTTTGGGACGCAATCCCAGAAATCTGAAATACGGCGCAGGACGGGCCTTTTTGTATCACCGGTCCGCCCTGCGTTCGCGCAGAATGGAGAGACCTATGAAAACGAAATTATCCAATGAAGAACTTGCCTCTTTGTGCTATGAGCTGGCCTGCCTCCAGCACAGCGCCCCTATTAACGGGACGGACCTGGAAAACATGGCCAAGGAGGGCGATCCAGACGGTCTTCTGACCAGTATGGGCGCTCAGATGAACCAAATCTACGAGCCTGGCGAGGAGGCGCGCAACTCTCTCTCAGCCGCCATGCGGGACAGCGGGGCCTTCCCTACCTATGCCTCTGAGCTGGTGAAGGTGGCTGAGGGAACGGGCAACGAGGCCAAGACCTTGGATGAACTGTCCAGCTATTACGCCTCCCGCGCCCGGCTGAACCACCGCATCCGCAGCGCGCTCCTCTATCCGGCGGTAATGCTGGTATTGATGCTGGTGGTCATTGGGGTGCTGCTGGTGAAGGTGCTCCCTATTTTTGACGATGTATACGCTTCCCTGGGCGGACGGCTCACCGGCGTGGCGGGCGGACTGCTGACCCTGGGCCGGTGGATCGATGGCGTCATGCCTGTTCTGTGGGTGCTGCTGGTCGTGCTGGTGTTGTTCGCAGGCGCATTCTCCCTGTCGGACTCCTTCCGGTCAAAAGTGCTGTCCGGCTGGCGCAGGAGCTACGGCGACAAGGGCGTATCCCGGGTCCTCAACAACGCCCATGTGACCCAGGCGCTGGCGATGGTCCTGGCTACCGGCGACAATGAGATGCTGCGCCTGATTCCCAACCTGCTGGATTCCGAGGCCGCTAAGGTCCGCTGTCAGAAGTGCCTGTCCCGCCTGGACGATCAGGAAGGCCAGCCTGCCGACCTTGCCGACGCTCTGCGGGAGGGCGGGTTCCTAAGCGCCAGACAATGCCGCCTTCTGAAAGTCAGCACACGGTCCGGCACATCCTATTCTCTGTCGGGAGAACGGGATTCCCTGAGCCCCATGAAACGGATTTCCATGGAACTGCATCAAGAGGCCGAGGACGCCCTGGACGCCCTGATGAGCCGGGTGGAGCCCGCTCTGGTGCTGGTGTGCTCCGTGCTGGTAGGTCTGATCCTGCTGTCTGTCATGCTGCCGCTGATGCACATCATGGCGGCGATTGGGTGAGCCTATGGGAATGAGAAAATACAGCTTATCCGCTCTGCTGAAGGGCCTGCTTCTGCCGGCGGCGGCTATCGCGGTCCTGCTCTGCTTCGCCACGGCTCTGGACGGGCTGGACGGCGGGCGCTCTGCGGAAAACCTCCGGCAGCTTGAAGAGACTCTTCGCCGGGGCTGTGTGGCCTGCTATGCCGCTGAGGGCGTCTATCCCCCTACGCTGGATTACCTGAAAGAGCACTACGGCCTTCAGGTGGATGAAGCGCGGTATACAGTCCGTTATACTGCCTTCGCGGAAAACCTGATGCCGGATATTACCGTGCTGGAGAACGTGTCATGAAAAAACAAACCACGCAACATCATATGGATGGACTCCTTGCCCTGCTGCTGTTCAGCGTCTTCGCGGTGTGTGTGCTGTCTGTGCTGCTGACAGGGGCCAACGCATACCGGCGGCTCACCCAGCGGGACCAGGACGCATACAACCGCCGGACCTGCGTACAGTATCTGGCCACCCGCGTGCGGCAGTCGGATATGCGGGACGGCGTGTTCATAGAGGATTTCGACGGCATCCCCGCCTTGTTTCTGACGGATCAATATGGTTATGTTACCCGGGTCTACTGCTATGAGGGCCAGTTGATGGAGCTTTACGCCGCCCCGGACGCTGAGTTGATTCCGGAGGATGGAGAGGCCATCATGGAGATTGAAGCCTTGGACCTCTCCTTGGCGGACCGCTTCCTGACAGTCTCTGTCACAGACGCCCAGGGTCAGAAGGATTCTTTGTGTCTGTCCCTGCGGTGCGGAGAGGAGGCTGCGGCATGAAAAACAGCAAGGCCCCGTTGGTCATGATGGAACAGATGGTGATGCTGCTGGTGTTTGCATTGGCGGCGGCGCTGTGCTTGCAGGCATTTGTGAAGTCTGACGCGATTTCCAACCGCAGTCAGGCGCGTGATCGAGCTGTCACGTTGGTCCAAAGCGCAGCGGAAACCATCCGGTATTACGGAGGAGACATGGGAAACGCCCTCGCGCAGGCGGCGGAAGCGCTTGGCGGAGAGTATTCCCAGGGGCTACTTTGGGTGGACTATGGCGAGGACTGGACTTCCCTTCCCTCCGGCTCTGACAGTGTGTACCGGCTGACGGCCCAGGGTGTTCCTGCTGAGACGCCCGGCCTGTGGAAAGCCTTGGTGCAGGTCACGGAGGGGGATGAAGAGGAAATCCTGTTTAAAATCGAAGTAGCCTGGCAGGAGGTGGACGGCAATGGATAACCAGAAAAACCACAGCTTTGTCCCTCCGGCAGTGGGCGGGATGTCCCTGCTGGTGGCGTTCGCGGTGCTGTGCCTGACCATCTTTTCCCTTCTAAGCCTTGCTACCGTCCAAGCTGACACCCGCTTGGCAGACGCTTCGGCGGAGGCTGTATCAAGGTTTTACGCCGCCGACTGCGCCGCTCAGGAAATCCTTGCCCAGATTCGGGCGGGAGAGCTGCCGGAGGGCGTCAGCGTTTATGAGGACCTGTATTATTACACCTGCCCCATCTCAGATACTCAGGATCTGGAAGTGGAGGTCCTCCTTTCCGCTGGAGAATACAGCATCGAACGCTGGCAGGCTGTTCCTGCGGAAGAGTGGGTATCGGATGACAGCCTGGAGCTTTGGGACGGCGGATTCTTCTTTTGATTCCTGATTTTTTAATGCGTCTGATGTACTTACCCCGCTTTACAGCATCCCCGGTCCAGCCGGGGGATGCAGCAGAAAATGAATGAACACCTTTGGAGGAGGCCCCTTATGGCAGAACTGTTGGATTATTTGACCCGCGCCAAAAACGACCATGCGTCGGACCTGTTCATCGTGGCAGGCGGCCCGGTATGCGAGAAACTGGAAAAGCGCATCACCCCCATCAGCGAGGAACGCATTTTCCCCAAGGAAGCGGAATCCCTCATTACAGAGATCTACCACCTGGCGAACCGCTCCATGAACCATTACCTGGCCTGCGGCGACGATGACTTCTCCTTCTCTGTGCCCAACCTGGCCCGCTTCCGTGTGAACGCATACCGGCAGCGGGGTTCTCTGGCGGCAGTGGTCCGGGTGGTGGCCTTTGAAATCCCGAACTGGCAGGCAATGGGCATCCCTGAGCACGTCATGAACCTGGCGGATTTGACCCATGGCATGATACTGATTACCGGTACAGCAGGCAGCGGCAAATCTACTACCCAAGCCTGCATCCTGGACCGCATCAACCGGACCCGGGAATGTCACATCATCACTCTGGAGGACCCCATCGAGTACCTCCACCGGGACCAAAAGAGCATTGTCAGCCAGCGGGAGATCGCTATCGACACAGAAGACTATCTGTCTGCCCTCCGGGCTTGTCTGCGGCAGGCGCCGGATGTGGTGCTTTTGGGCGAAATGCGGGACCAGGAGACCATCCACACCGCTATGACCGCGGCAGAGACCGGACATCTCCTGATTGCCACTCTCCACACGAAGGGAAGCGTGAACACCATCGACCGCATCGTGGACACCTTCCCTGGCAGCCAGCAGGATCAGGTCCGGGTGCAGCTTAGCATGGTACTGCGGACAGTGGTTTCCCAGCAGCTCCTTCCCA
>CAOJHG010000082.1 GCA_948435975.1 uncultured Oscillibacter sp.
ACTGTACACGGCCCTTGGTGTAGTTGATGGCCTCTTCCATCGCGCCCTCGGCAATGCCCAGGGACTGCGCCGCAATACCAATCCGGCCGCCGTCCAGCGTCTGCATGGCAATACCAAAGCCTTTGCCCTCTCGGCCCAGCAGATTTTCCTTAGGAATGATGCAGTCCGTGAAAACCAGCTCTGTCGTATGCACGCCATGCAGGCCCATTTTCTCCTCGTGCTTGCCGACGGAGAAGCCGGGGAAACTGCTCTCAACGATAAACGCGGAGATGCCCTTCGTCCCCTTGGAAGGGTCGGTGGAAGCGAACACGACGAAAACACCCGCCTCAGAACCGTTGGTAATGAAGCACTTTGCGCCGTTCATAACATAGTGGTCGCCCTCGAGAACCGCCACAGTCTGGGTCTTGGAGGCGTCGGAACCTGCGTTGGGCTCGGTGATGGCAAAGCCGCCCAGAACGCCACCCTTGGTCAGCATGGGCAGATATTTTTTCTTCTGCTCCTCAGTGCCGTGAACCAGGATGGGGCCATAGCAAAGGCAGTGACCCGCCACGATATCGCTGGTAGACGCACAGGCCCGGGCCAGCTCCTCCGTGCAGATAGCAGAGGACAGGTCGTCCGCACCCGCGCCGCCGTACTCCTTCGGCACAGTCATGCCCATAACGCCCAGCTTGAACAGCTTCTCGATATTCTCCTTGGGATAGGTGCAGTCACGGTCCAGCTCAGCGGCAATGGGCTTCACCTCATTTTCCGTGAAGGCCCGCATCATTTTACGGACCAATTCCTGCTCACGAGTCAGCGTAAAATTCATAGTCTCTTCATCCTTTACATAATTTTCCGATCCGCTCCCGTGTTCCCGCCGCTGGCCAAATGGTTGGAACACAGAAAATCCACCAGGAACACGAAAGCAAATCAAACGCACTTAATTTCTGCACAAGCCTGAAACCACCCCGGGAAAAGGGAGCCCTTACTTGCCCGTGTGTCCCACGCCTGCGATATGCGCGGCAAATTTCTTCTTCTCTTCCAGTCCGGCCAGCTTGGAATACATGACCTTCTGGGCCTGGGGAGAACCCGCGCCGTGCATGGACTCCACCAGAGCCGTACCGCCGGTCATGTTCTCCAGCAGACGGCCCACGCGCATCCGGTCCTCGGTGGGAACGCCGTCCACGCCCTGGAGGTACTTCTCCACCCACTTACCGATCTCGGGGTTGCGCAGGTCGGACTCAGAGGGCATGGTAGCCATAATGCCGCCGCCAATGTCCTGGGCCAGACGGTCGATGTCGTAGATCAGCTTGGTAACATTGTGCTTGCCCACGTTCGCCATCAGCCGGTCCACGAAATACGCGCCGGAGGGAGTGGGAGAACCCATGCAGGCTGCGGCCACAGAGCAGGCATACAGCGTCTCGGTCATGTGCATCATCTCATTGAGCTTATCCTTGATGTGGCTGGCCTTGCTGGTTCCCTGATAGTCAGCCCACAAGCCGGCAGCACCAATGACCACATCGGACACACCGCCCTTGCAGCCGCCATAGTTGGAGCGGTGATAGCAGGCAAAGCGCTCCACCAGCAGACCGGAAAACTTGGTCTCGCCGCACATGAAGACATCATCCCAAGGCACAAACACATTGTCCAGAACGGTCATGCACTCGCCGCCGACGATGCCGTAGTTGGCGTTGCCCTGATCGATAGAGCCTTCAAACTTCCGCCCATCGTTGGTCTGGCGGCCGAAGATGTGGGTCACGCCGGGGGCGTCTACGGGGATGGCGCAGCAGATTGCATAGTCCTCTTCGCCGGGGGCCATTCCCATGGTGGGCATAATAAGCATCCAATGGGAGTTGACCATACCAGTCATGTGAGCCTTCGCGCCGCGGATGACCACGCCGTTATCCCGCTTCTCCACCACATGAACATACATATCGGGGTCCTTCTGCTGTCCAGGACGAAGGGAACGGTCGCCCTTCACGTCGGTCATCGCGCCGGCAACCATATAGTCGTTGTCCTGAATGAAGGTCAGGAACTTCTTGAAGCGCTCATGATAATCGGTTCCCATAGCCTGGTCAATCTCATAGGTTACGCCATAGGTGGCATTGATAGCGTCGAAGCCCACGCAGCGCTGATAGCAGGTGCCGGTCTTCTGGGAGATCATCCGCAGCATCTGGACCTTTTTCAGCAGGTCGTCGGTGGACTGGTGGATATGGGTAAAGCGGTTGATCTTGCGGCCGGTCAGGTGGGAGGTAGCGGTAACAAGGCCGGCGGTCTCCGGGTTGTTGGCCAGGGCGTAAGTCATTGCCGCAGAGTTCACATGGCCGCGGATCATGGGATGGTCGATGACCTTGTCGCTCTCCAGAAGCTCGCCCATGACATAGACGCGGATTTTCCGTTCCCGCAGGCTGTCCTTGTACTCTTGTGCAGTCTTCATAGCAATCAATCCTCACTTTTCTTATTTCAAGCGTTTGCTCTTTCTAATCGCGCCGTTTGGACAGGAACCCGGGCGGGGTACGCCTGCTGACGCGCCCCGCCTGTGGGTGATGAAATTCAGTCTTTTGCCAAGCGCTCGTAGGCGGCAAGGCGGTCCTTCGCGCCCTGCTCCGCGTCGGCAAACAGCTTCTTGGCCTCCTCGGGGAATTTGGCCTCCAGAGAAGCGTAGCGCCGCTCGGAACGGATAAAGTCGATATAGTCGCCGGTGGGCGCTTTGGAATCCAGGATAAAGGGATTCTTGCCCTCGGCCTTGAGCGCGGGATTGAAGCGGTACAGGTGCCAGTAGCCGGCTTCCACAGCCCGCTTCATCTCCTGCTGGCAGTTGCCCATTCCCTTGGGGATGCCGTGGGCCGTGCAGGGCGCGTAGCAGATGACCACAGCCGGGCCGGGATACGCCTCCGCCTCACGGATGGCCTTCAGGGTCTGATTGGGGTCCGCGCCCATTGCCACCTGGGCCACGTACACATAACCATAGCTCATCAGCATCATGCCCAGATCCTTCTTACGGGTCCGCTTGCCCGCCGCGGCAAACTGCGCCACAGCACCCACGTTGGTGGCCTTGGAGGACTGTCCGCCAGTATTGGAGTACACCTCAGTATCCAGGACCAGCATATTGATATCCATGCCGGAAGCCAGCACGTGGTCCAGGCCGCCATAGCCGATGTCGTAGGCCCAGCCGTCTCCGCCGAAGGCCCAGACGGATTTCTTGCTCATGAATTCCCTGTTCTGCAAAATGAAGTCCACAGGTGCCTTATCTTCCGCCTTCACATCTGCGGACTCCAGCGCCGCCAGCAGATCGTCCGTCACCTGGCGGGAAACCTCGGCGTCGTCCTTGCCTTCCAGATACTTTCCGCAGGCCTCAACGGCAATGCCCGCTTCCTTCACCTGCTTCACCGCGTCCACAATCTCGGTATTGACCGTGTTGTGAGCCTGGAGGAAGCCAAACGCAAACTCCGCGTTGTCTTCAAACAGGGACTGCTCCCACGGGGGACCGAAGCCCCGCTCGTCGGTGCAATAGGGCGTGGAGGGCAGAGAGCCGCCGTGAGCCGCCGTGCAGCCGGAGGCGTTGGCAATGTACATCCGGTCGCCGAAGAGCTGCGTCACCAGCTTGATATAGGCCGTTTCGCCGCAGCCAGCGCAGGCGGGCGGGAACTCGTAATAGGGCTTTGCGAACTGGGAGCCCTTCACGGTCTTCACATTCACGGCGTCCTTTTTCACAGGGACCTGCTCGACACCGTAGGTCCAGTTCTTCACCTCGCCAACCTGGGAGGCGGCGGGCTTCATGGCCAGGGCGGGCGTCTTGGCGATGCAGGCATTGACGCAGCAGCCGCAGCCCAGGCAGTCGTAGGGGGAAACCTGGATGCGGAAGCCGTACTTCTCCAGGCCGGGCCCCTTAGCCTGAATGGTGGCAAAGCCCTCGGGCGCGGCGTTTTTCTCCTCCTCCGTCACCAGCACCGGGCGGATGGCGGCATGGGGACAGACATAGGCGCACTGGTTGCACTGGATGCAGTTTTCAGCGGTCCACTCAGGAACCAGAATGGCGTCAGCCCGCTTGTCATACTTGGAAGTGCCGCTGAGCCAGGTGCCATCCACAGTGCCGTACTTCTGGAAGGTGGAAACGGGCAGCTTGTCGCCCTGCATCTGGTCCAGGGGCTTGAAGATGTCGTGAAGGAAATCATGCACGCCGTCATCCTTGTTCTCTACGGGGGCGTTCTTCCAGCTTTCGGGGATCTGGACCTCGTGAAGCGCACTGACGCCCTCATCCACGGCGGCGCAGTTCATGTCCACCACCTTCTGGCCAGCCTTCACCAAGTAGGTCTTCTCAATAGCGTCCTTCATTGCGGTAACGGCCACGTCCATGGGGATAATGTCCGCCAGCTTGAAGAAGGCCGCTTGCAGAACGGAGTTCGTCCGGTTCCCCAGGCCCAGGCGCATAGCGATGTCAGAGGCGTCGATGGTGTAGAACCGTGCGCCCTTTTCCGCCAGGCCCCGCTTGAGGCTTCCAGGAAGGTGCTGCTCCAGCTCCTCTTCGTTCCACTGGCAGTTCAGCAGGAAAGTGCCGCCCGCCTTCAGGTCTGCGGTGACGTCGAACTTTTCCAGATAAGCCGCGTTATGCACCGCCACGAAATCCGCGGACTGGACCAGGTATGTAGCATGGATGGGGTTGTCGCTGAACCGCAGGTGAGACTGCGTGACGCCGCCGGACTTCTTCGCGTCGTACACGAAATAGGCCTGGGCATACTTCTCGGTGAGGCCGCCCACGATTTTCACAGAGTTCTTGTTCGCGCCCACTGTGCCGTCGCCGCCGGTGCCCCACAGCTTGCAGGAGATCTCGCCCTCCTTGGGGATGAGCACATCCTTGACGGGCAGAGAGGTGAAGGTCACGTCGTCCACGATGCCGATGGTGAAGCCGTTCTTGGGCTCGGTCTGGTCCAGGTTGTCGTACACGGCGATGATTTGGCTGGGGGTGGTGTCCTTGCCCGCCAGACCGAAGCGCCCGCCTACGATGGCGTCGAACTTCCGGCCGGAGTTGGTCAGGACAGCCTTCACATCCAGGTACAGGGGTTCGCCCACAGAGCCGGATTCCTTCGTCCGGTCCAGCACGGCCACCTTTTTGACCGTCTCGGGCAGCACGGCCAGGAGGTGCTTGGCGGAGAAGGGGCGGTACAGGTGGACGGAAATCATGCCCACCTTGCGGCCCTGGGCGTTCAGGTAATCCACAGTTTCCCGCATGGTCTCGGCGCCGGAACCCATGGCCACGGCAACCTCGACGGCATCGGGCGCGCCGTAATAATCAAAGAGCTTGTAATTCCGGCCTGTCAGCTTGTTGATCTCGTCCATGTAGTGCTGCACGATGTCGGGGATGGCGTCATAGTGGCCGTTCTCCGCCTCGCGGCCCTGGAAGAAGGTCTCGCTGCTGGCGGTGGTGCCCCGGGCGTGAGGATGCTCGGGGTTCAGGCTGTGCTTGCGGAAGGCGTTGACCTGGTCCATGTCCACCAGAGGGCGGAGATCCTCATAGTCCAGGGCGTCGATCTTCTGGACCTCGTGGGAGGTGCGGAAGCCGTCGAAGAAGTGCAGGAAGGGATGGCGGGCCTTGATGGCGGACAGGTGGGCCACCGCGCCCAGGTCCATAGCCTCCTGGGGGCAGGAGGAGGCCAGCATGGCGAAGCCGATGGAGCGGCAGGTCATGACGTCGGACTGGTCGCCGAAGATGGACCACATATTCTGGGCCACCGTTCGGGCGGCCACGTGGAAGACGCCGGGGAGGAATTCGCCCGCCATGCGGAACATGGGGGGAATCATCAGAAGAAGTCCCTGAGAAGCGGTATAGGTGGTAGTGAGAGCGCCCGCCTGAAGAGAGCCGTGGCAGGAACCCGCCGCACCGGCCTCAGACTGCATCTCAATGACCTTCACCGGCTGGCCGAAGAGGTTTTTACGGCCTTGCGCCGCCCACTCGTCCACAGCCTCGGCCATCTGGGAGGAGGGGGTGATCGGGTAAATCGCCGCGACCTCGGTAAACGCATAGGAGGCGTATGCCGCGGCAGTGTTGCCATCCATTACTACTTTGTGTCCCATTTGTCTGATCCTCGATTCTTGTCTAATTTCCGATGCTGAGCTGCTGGGGAAGACCGCCTGGAGGGATCGGGGCCCTGGCGGCAGGGTGTATATACGTGAACAGGGCATACCTCCTCGCAGCCCCCCTGTTCCGGCCTGCGCAGGGGGCTTGATTTTCTCAGGTTTTCTCACAGCCGGGGGCGTTTTGTGCGGCGCGGGCGTCTAGGAAGCGGCGGGTGTCCACCGCTGGACCACATATAAATATAGCTTTTTTACTCAAAAGGGTCGATAACCTTTATCGCGTTCTTCATTTCAAATGTGGACAGCATTTTTTGAACAGTAAACCTGTTGAAAACGCCGAAAATTTAGTGCCCGATTCTGGCAAAACGACTGAAATCAGCCGAATTTTCGCGCTTTTTTACTGTAAAAACACAATGAATAAAAACATTGTACCGGATAGTGGGCACTCTTGTGAATTGCGTTTTCTGATTTTTTATTCTATTTTTTCAACATTTCTGATGCAGCTCCCCCAGAAACACGCGGCTTTTCCAGTCAGGACCCCGTTTTTCCTTTTGCACGATTATGAGCAAAAATACAACGCTTTTTAGCTGATTTATCCTGAAATTCATATTTTTCGCTAATAAACAGCTCCGCCAGCCGTTTCGAGAAGCTGTGGGAGAAAATTCCACCTCCCGTCCCCAGATTTTCGAATTTTTAATAAATGCCGCCTAAAGACGCAGATTCCCTTTTCTTTCCCGGCGTATTCGAAAAGTTGTAATTCTATATCTAAAAGAAAAGAATCTAAATGCTAATCACTGTGCAAATTGCATAATTAAAAATTGCAGTCAGCAGAAAGAGCGCGTGAAAAGCACCAAATAATCTGATTTTTCTGAAAACTTCGGCGAAAAAACAAGATTTAGGACCTTGTGCAAAACTGATAAAAGTCTAAAACCGGCAAATGTCGGCATTCGATAACAACAGGCCCCTTTTCAATAGGCGGATAGTTCTTGAAAAGTTCATGTATTATGATAAAATACTTGGTGTAGATGTCGCTTCAAGCACATATACAAAAGCTTCGCTTGCGCCAAAAGACAAAAAGAATGTGAAAGGGAGGTTGAACCAAAAAGAGTTTTCTCTGCAAAGCGTCCAGTGCGGAGTTATGGGAACCCGCACGGCCAACGACGCAGCGCCGGAAGACGCTGCATACCCCCTGCGGTACTCCTTTTATGGAGACGGCGAAGACTTCAGCGAGCCGCCGCGTACCGTGAAGCCAAGTTTTAGGAGGTTATTAAAATATGGCACAATTTGTTGCGGCAATTATTGTTTCGATCGCAGTTCTGATTTTCTTCATCGTCAAGCTGAACGTACATCCCGTTATTTCCCTGTTTGTGGCCGGTGTTATCGCGGGCACCTTCCTGGGCAATCCCCTGGTGGGCACCGTTACCACCATCGCCAACGGCTTTGGCGCAACCCTGACCAGTATCGGAATGACCATCATCTTCGGCTCTATCATCGCCTGCTCCATCCGGGACTCCGGCGCGGCAAAGTCGATGGTCAACTTCTTTATTTCGCTCTTCCGGGGCAAGAACCTGGAGCTGGCCACCGGCCTCGCCGCCTTCATCATGTCCATCCCTGTCTTCGGCGACGTGACCATGGTCCTCATCAGCCCCCTGTGCGCCATCATTTCCAAGCGTCAGAACAAGGCTATGGGCCTCATGGCCTCCATGACCATCCTGCCCCTGAACCTGACCCACTCCATGGTACCCCCCACCCCCGGCATCCTGGCCGTTTCC
>CAOJHG010000083.1 GCA_948435975.1 uncultured Oscillibacter sp.
AGGTGAGGCCGGGAACCTTGTAGCGGAAGTAAGCATAGCCGTCGCCCTCAACCGCTTCCTCAAACTGGCAGTTTGTCAGCTTGGCCTGAAGGCGTTCTTGCAAAAGGGAGGCCCACAGGAAGATGACCCGGTTGACGGATACATCCTCTCTTCCCCTTTCGTTGTAGTGGCTGTGGAGGGGGATATAGCCGCTCTTGGTATAGGAGTAGGCAATCCTCCCGTTAACGTCCTCTGTCCGGTGCTCCTTTCCCTGGGCGTCCTTCTCATAGCGGACATCGCTCCACTTGACTTCACACAGGTCCGCCGCAATTGTGACCGTCCGCACACAGCCGTCATAATAACCCTGGCAGGCAATGAGCCAGGGGTTTTCCCCCGCCGCCTCTCCTGCAATATTCTCTACCAGGCTGGTCAAAATATCCAGCCTGGACATGGCCCGCAGGATTTCGTTTTCGACTTCCTCCCGTTTTGCGCCGCCGCTAAAAAAGGCCATTGCCATCATCCTCCCTCAATTTTTTATCGTGAGCGCTGGGGTGGGTTCCACTCTTTTTTCAGTACCTTCTGCGGGTCATCCGGTTCTCCGCCCGTCTGCGCAGTCTCCTGGCACCATTTCCAGATCATGTCCGCCTTTCCGGCGCAGAGCTCGCTCTGGTGCTCCACCCGCTTCAATTCTTCCTCCGCTTGGCAGACCCAGGCGGTGAACTGACGGCCCAGACTGTCGCTCCAGTGCCGCTCCACGAACTCACGGGACCTTTGCAGCTCCAGCAGCAGGAAACTTCGTTCTTCATGCTTCATCTGTCTGGCTCCTCATATAATGTTGGAAACACGCTTCCAGCCGCCCAGCAGTCCCTTTCGGAAGCAGTCCTTTTCCCGCTGGCCCCGTGCGCTTCCCGCCGCAGCAGCCCGGGCGAACCACTCGTAGGCCATGTTGGGGCTGGCCTTGATGGTGCCGCCTCCTGCCTCGTACAGCCGACCCAGGTATACCGCCGCGTCCGCATTGCCTCCGTGGAACGCCTCCAGATAATGTTCCTCCGCCAGTCGGTAATTGAAGGTCTGAAGATAGTAGTGCCCCAAGGCGAGGTGGGCCTCCTGGGTGTGGCTTTCATTGTAGATGCACACCTCCATCAAATGGGCCGCTTCTTCCAGAGAGATTTGATTGGTCACACGGCCTTCCAGCACCAAGCGGGCCTGATTGAATATGAACCAGGCGTCGTTGTATTTCCCGTGGCCGTATGCCATCACCGCGTAAGCGTTCTGGTAATCGCCTGTATCCTCCAGCAGCACAGCGTATTCCACGCAGGTAAACAGGTTGTTCATAGCTCTGGAGGAGAAGGCGTGGGCATAGTACCGCAGTGCCTTGCGCTGGTCCGGTACGCCAAGGAAACCATCCTTGTAGATGCGTCCCAGGAAGTCGGAGTAAACCACGATGTCGTTTTCGTCTGCCTTCACCAGAAGCGCTTCCGCCTGCTGGAACAACCCCAGCTTGAAATAGGCATAGCCCAAGTCCGCCTCTGTCCTCGCGTCATATTCCAGCCTCAAGGAACGTTCCAGAAACTCCCTGGCCTTTCCATAGTCCTCCTGGATTTCCCCGTTCCTGCCGCCGAGCAGGTAGAGCATACCCAGCAGGCGCAGTAGCAGGGCGCTTTCCCCATCCGCATAAGGAAGCATCACCGCTTCTGCCCTGCGTCCGTCCGGCTGGATGCCCAGGTCCGTATTTCCGAAGAAGTAATAGCTCCCCAGCTTTTCCGCTGCGATGATGTCCCCGTCCCTTGCGGCCTGTTCCAAGTAGTGGAGGCTCTTTTCCGTGCTGAACTGGCGGCTGTCCTTCTTGCCGTAGATAAAGCCCAGCATCCGGGCGGCGAAGGAGTCCCGGTACTTTTCCGCACCGATAGTAAGGGCTTCAACCGCCAGATCTATTTTGGGGGCCGGCAGGCTGGCGTAGCAGGAACCCAGGGTGCTGTAGCTCTTGCCCACCATGGCGGGGTCCAGGTCTCCCGGGGCATTTACGCAGCGCTGAAAGTAGTCAATAGCCTGCAAAAATTCCCGCCGGTCGTAATAATACCACGCCAGATCATACATCGAACGGGTACTTCCCTGTTCCGCCGCCTCCCGGAAGATGTCCAGGGATTTGGCCTTGTCTTCCCGGACGCCGTTTCCCTGAAAATACCGGTCCCCTAAAGCGGAGTACAGTTCTGGGTCCTCCGGCGCCAGCATCCGCATCAGCAGCAGGCTCAGGGAGCGTTCGCAGCCGTCCGCGTTCATTTTCCTGGCTGTTTCTGACAATTTCCGGCTGTCCAGGTTCCGGCTGTACTCCCGCACTGCGCAGGATAAAACGGATTCCTTTTCGCAATATCGCGCCATTCCCAACCACCTTCTCTCATGTCAATTCTACAATCTGTGCCAGAAGCTGTTCCATTTTCACAGACAGCGTTTTTCCAGTGTCCGCGAACTGTCTGCTTTTTTGCAGTGCCGCGTTCATGTCCTGGCAGATGCTCTTATAGTCCTGAGCATACCAGCCGGACTGCTGAATCCGTTCCTCGCAGGCGGACAGGCGGGCGGTCAGAGAGCGTTCTGCGGACTGGGCGGCCTCTGAGGTTCCGGACTGCTTCCGGACCTGTTCCAAACTGATTTGTAGGTTGGTCCGCTGATGGGTCAAAGCCTGCATCGCGGATTCCAGCATAGGACCCAAAGAGGCATACTGCTGTGCATCCTCCTCCAAGCTCTCTTGATAAAGGGCCAGCAGAGCAGCGATCCGCCGGACCTGCCCCATGACCTCTTGTGGAGAGGAGAGCTTGATACTGCCGTCCGCCATGGTCAGGCCTCCTGTTGGATGCGTTCAGCATACTTTGCGATATGCGCAGCTACCGCCCGGAGCTGGCTGATAACGTCGCCGATGGCCTTGTCCGCTTTGGCCATGTCCGTGGCAAAGGCGGTATATGCGTCGTCCTTAAAAGCATCGTGGAGGGCTCCGAAGCGCTTTTCCATCTGGCCGTTTTTTACCTCCAGGGCCGACGCGGCGGCTTCAACGGCTTGGACCAGATTGCTGGCGGTGTTGAAATCAAATTTGTTTCCCATTTCTGTCAACCTCCGTTACGGATATCGAACAGCCGCTTTCCCTTCTGATAGATGGTGCCGGCGATGTTCTCATAGACCTCCATCTGCTTGAAATAGCTGGCGCAGCAGGTGTGGAGCTTCTGAATCTGCACCTGAGTAGGGCCGTCCAGCTCGGGGGCGCAGGCGTCCAGCAGGGCCTCCACCTTGCGGATAGTCAGGCCCATGTCGTTCACCACGGCTGTGGCGTCCGCCGCGTATTTCATCATCGCTTGGGGGTCCCGGTCAATAAAGCTCGCCATCGAAAATCTTCCTCCTGTCAGTATAAAATATCTTCATCATCCCCGCCGCAGTACTGTTCCGTTAGGTCATCCTTTCCACGGGCGATGCAGTCTGCGATTTGTGCGCAAAGCGTTTCGTTGCTCAAGTGCAAGGGAAGCATCCGAAGGGGGAGCATGTGCCCGAAGGCCTGGAAGTAATCCTCCGCAGAAGCCAGAAGCTGTTCGTCGATTTGAATCATAAAGCCTCCTTCAGCAATTCCAGGAACCGCCGGTAAGCTGTGGGGAAGAAGTGCTGAACCGCCTCAGCCCGCCCCTGAATCCCCATGACGGCGGAGAAGAAACAGGCGAAGGCCTCCCGCCGGAAACGATCCGGGTCCTTCTGCCAATACTCCTGGCTGTGGCCCCAGATACCCTGACACGCGCCGCCGGTGAGGGCGCCCATGATGTCTGAGGCGTCCGCGTAGAGGTTGACGCAGCGCATCATCTCCTGCCGGATGTGGAAGCAGGCGCCGTCCTCAGAGCAGGCGTACCGCTTCTGAACGGAGGCAATATAATTCCGGCAGTCTGCCCGCAGCGCCTCGCCGAAGGAAGCGTCGCTGGAGAGCCGTCCGCCGTCCCTGGCCTGGAAGTCAATCATATGCCCCACCTCATGGAAGTAACTGGACAAGGGCCCGCAGGGATGCTGTAAATCCGATTCCAGATGAAATTTAATGTACTGTTTCTTAGGATGGTAATGAGCGGTGCCAGTGTACGCATTAGAAGCCACGGTGCATTTGCTTCCAAGACTTGCGTAGACCTCCCGCGCAGTGGTGGGGATGTCCTTTTCCCGCAAGCGGTGCTTTACTTCGCTTAAAAAGGCAAGCTGCCGGTTCTGCTGTTCCAGGGCCTCGCCGTTTTGTCCGAAGCGGGGGCTGTTGTCATACGTTGGCTCAGGCAGTCCCGCTTTCTGAATCAGGCCGTCCGTGTAGAGGCGGTACAGCTCCTCCCGGTAGCGTCCCAGGGCGGCGGTGATAAGACCGATTTGCTTGCTGATTTCCTCGCAGTTCAGGAGGGCGCTGGCCATGCTGGTCCCCAAGGGTTCATATCCGCTGTCCCGAAAAGCCCCGGCCATCTGACAGGAGAGGAAGGAGAGCTGCTGGTTCTGCTCCCGCAGGTGCTCGTTCGCTGAGACCAGCAGGGTAATGACCTCGTCCGCTGTGGAGAAGGAAAAGCGATTCGACATGTCCGCATCCTTTCCCAACCAATCACAGCGCTTCCAACGCGGCGTTAAAGCGTTTATACCATGCGCTGTCCGGCATCAAATAGGGCCTCAGGGGAATGGGCTGGCCGCTTCCGCTGTAGTAGATGACGGTATCTTCGTTGGTTTTAGCGACAGCCAGGGAGGACCCGAACAGCTCGTAGGAATCGTCGGAGGACATCCGCGTACCCAGACGGTTTTCGAAGCTGCTCAGTTGAATCAAACCGCTCTTTTTCAGTCCCTTGTAGTTGCGGAAGAGGACCATATGGTATTGCCGGTTTTCCGGACCCATCTCGAAAGCCTGCTGCAAGATGCTCCGGCAGTCGTCATAGCTCAGTTCTTCGCTGGCAGGGGGCGGAGGCGGCGTTTCCACAGAGGCGGACATGCTTTGACTCAGGAAACTCATCATGTCGGCAATCTGGGCGTCCAGGGACCGTTCTTCGCCGGGGTGCTGTTTAGGAAGGGCCTCTTCTTCGTCCTCGGCGTTCTGGCGCATTTGGAGGATGGCGTTTTTCAGCCTGTCCAGACCGTACCAGAGGTAGATCATGTTTTTTCCCGGCACTGGACGGACCTTCCGCAGCTTATAGATGGTGTCCAGCGCCGCCTTGACGCCAGTGTTCACCGTCAGCCGGCTGGAAGAGAAATTGTCCCTCAGCAGGCCGATCATCCGGGTCTGATGGGAATAGCCCTCGTCAATAAAGTTCGCCACGATATGATTGCAGGGGTTCATCAGAAAACCGCAGAGGGAATGGACGGTGACAGATTCCCGCAAGCCACTGTCCTCGCCCACCAGGAGGATATTGGCCCCCGCCATATCTTCCAGCTCGATGCAGAAGGCGTCCTCCAGGGTGGTGGGGGCGGCAGGATACCACTCCACTGTTTCCTCGTCCGGTTCATAGCCCGCAGTCAGGAATTTCTCCAGAGGGTGCCGGACCTTTTCTGTGACAGGGAAACGTCCGCCGCCCCGCACAATGATTTCATCCTTAACCGTGTAAGTTTCTGCGGCCTCAGCGTTGATCTCGTCAATCATTTGAGCCTTGAGGCTGTCGTTAATGAACAGGACATAACCGTTTTTGTACTCGTAAGCCTTTCCGTCTGGGGCATGTTCTCTGGCCCAGCGTGCGCGTTTGTAGATATATTGGCCGGTGCGCATTTCCTTGGCCTGGTCCACAATCTCCTGAGAACCCTCGCCGGACAGGACCAGCGTTTCCCGGATTTCCATATCCACATTATGCTTTAAGCACAAGCGGCAGCCGATCTGTTCTCTGGCGGACTCCGTCAAACCGCTGAGTCCGGTGGCAATGGTCTGGGAGCAGAAGACGAAAGAGATGCCCATAGCCCGGGTCAGCTTCAAAAGGTTCTCCAGAACGGTGCGGTAATCCTTTGTGCCGCTGTAGTTCTGCACCGCCTGCGTCATGATTTGGAATTCGTCGATAAAAACGATGATGCGGGGCATGGAGCGGGGCCCCATTTTCTGGCGGAACTGGGCGATGTTCTTTGTGTTAGTCTCCAGGAAGAGCTGCATCCGCCGGTTGTACTCCCGGTCCAGAAGGTCCAGCAGGCTCAGGGAAAACTCTGTGGAGGTGTCATAGCCGATGACCCGGAAGTGAGGGGCGCGGTGCTGGATGTAAGCGTCGAATTCCACGGCCTTGTAGTCGATGGCCCAAATCTCCACGTCGTCGGGGTGGTAGTTCCGGAGGATCTGCATGATGAGAGAATGAAGGGCCACGGATTTGCCGCTGCCGGTGGTGCCGGAAATCAGCGCGTGGGAGGGAGCCTCGCCGCCAATCTCGAAATACTGCACGATGCCGTTAGAATCCACCGCGAAGGGAATCCGCAGGGCCTCCGTAGAATCCATGGTGAAATAGCCGTTATTCAGCTCCGGATGGTGTTCGTAAAGGGTATCCACCACACTGGCGCTGCGCATACCCTCCGCCAAGGCCGCGGCGGTATCGTCGGAGAGGTGCACACTTTCATCCGGGGTAAAGGGAAGATCCGCCTGACGCCCAATCCGGACCTGTCCGTTTGCGTAGCGGAGGTAAATCTCTGTCAGGTCCTCCACATGGCTGAGAATCTCACGGCTGCCAATGAGGATGAAGCGCATCCCATTTTTTCTCCGGTTGCTCACCAGGAGGCGCAGGCGGCGGAGAAGATCATCCATGCGGGCCCCGCTGCCCATATAGAGGACGTTTACATATTCTGTCAGCTTTACGGTGCTGCTTTGGTTATATTCCAATACAGAGGAATACGCGCCGCCCAGGGCCGCAATGGTCTCTGACGCGGCGGACTCCAGGTCTTTGAGGAGGGAATCCATGTCCTCGGGCTTGGTGCAGACCCGTCCTCCGGCCATTTTGGGGAATTGGGCGATCAGCCCATGCACAGAGGAAAAGAAGCTGCCGCCCATCACCATGTCGCCGCAGCGGAAGTTCAGCGCCTGGTTTGCCTGAAGCATGGACAGCAGCACATACTGCGCCATGACCGAGGCTTCTGCGGCGCCTGCCTCTCCGTCCACCTCCAGCGCCATGGCCAGCCCCTTGGTAAAGTCCACTTCCACCGGGACCGTCAGCCGTCCGCCCGCCGCCAGCAAGGGAAGCTTTTCCGACAGAAGAGCCTGTGCGCCGCCCGCCGCCGGCAGAGCTGCGGAGCAGGAGCCGATGGAGCTGGCGGAGGAAGCGTTCTCGTTCTGAATGGCGCGTCCTTCCATCAGAGCGGGATTTTCCACGCACAGGCCCTCCAGAAGCCAAAGCAGTTCCTCCTCCAATGCGTTTGGGTCCGTCACATCTTCCCGCAGCGCGGTAAAGGCCGACAATGCCTTTTGAATTGCGGAAATGCCGTTGAGAATTTCATGGTTGATCAAGTCCAACACCCCTTTGCCCATCTTGTGAACCATTCGCCGCCCAATTCAGAACAGAAAAATTTACCTCTTGCTGATTGTAACATCAAATGGACATTTTTTCAATATTTACTTCGCTGTATTCCATAAGTTTGTGTCGGATTTTGATGAATGGAAATGAAAAAAGACTGTTGCAGAACGGTTCTTCTGCAACAGTCTTTCCAAAAGTCCGGTAGGTGCGCTGTAAAGTCTCAATGTCTGAAACTGTCAGTAAACTCTCCGGGATAGCTGGGGGGTGCAGCGGGTTTGATCTCCCGCACGCTGTCAGGCTGGCCGGGAGGAGAGAAGCTG
>CAOJHG010000084.1 GCA_948435975.1 uncultured Oscillibacter sp.
CGCCCATGGTCATGGCCTCGGTCTGGTCGTGGGTGACGTAGACGAAGGTGGTCTGCAAACGCTTGTGGAGGCGGCTGATCTCCGAGCGCATGGCGGTACGAAGCTTGGCGTCCAGGTTGGAGAGGGGTTCGTCCAGCAGGAAGACGGCGGGATTCCGGACCATGGCGCGGCCCAGGGCAACACGCTGGCGCTGGCCGCCGGAAAGGGCCTTGGGCTTCCGGTTCAGCAGGTGCTCCAGGTCCAGGGCCTTGGCGGCTTCGTGAACACGACGGTCAATCTCGCCGGCGGGGACCTTTTGAAGCGTCAGGCCGAAGGCGATGTTCTTATATACGGTCATATGGGGATAGAGGGCGTAGTTCTGGAAGACCATGGCGATGTCACGGTCCTTGGGGGCTACGTCGTTCACCACCCGGTCGCCGATGTACAGCTCGCCGTCGCTGATGTCCTCCAGACCGGCAATCATGCGCAGAGTGGTGGATTTACCGCAGCCGGAGGGACCGACCAGGATGACGAATTCCTTGTCCGCAATCTCCAGGTTCAGATCGGGCACCACGGTGACGCCGCCGGGATAGGTTTTTCTCACATGTCTGAACGAAATGCTGGCCATAATAATACATCCTCCCTTAAAAATAAGGTAATTTTGTGATGCCTTAAAGAGGACTCTGCTATCCGCACCACATTTGTATGAATTCAAAATAGCACGGAAGGGCAAGGGTTTCAACGGTAAAAACGAGATAGGGAGGGTAAAAAAATGATTCTGATTGAAATCCGCTGGGGAGGTCACGAATTTACCCGCGATATCAAAGGTTTCCGGTTGCAAACCCCTTTTCGCTGTGCTAAACTAAAAAAGATACCGCGCTATTTTCGACCAAGAAAGGAGGCCCCGCCTGTGTTTTTTCGGAAAGACTACGCCACACCCGGCCCCGGCATTGATCCCGACGCGCCGGAGAAGACCGGCATAGCCCGCGTTGTGGAAATCCTCCAGATCGAGTGCGTGACCCTGGGGAAGCTGAATCTGCTGGTCCTGGTGTGCTGCCTGACGGTGGTGATGCTCCCCCCAGCTATCTTCGCCATGAATCAGGTGGTTCGCAAGATGATGCTGGACGAGCCGGTAACCTGCTTCTACGATTTCCGGACGGCCTTCAAGCGTGATTGGAAGCGGGGCTATGCGGCGTTCCTGCTGACGGTGCTCCCTCTGCTCTGCGGCTGCTGCGGCGTCCTGTTCTACCTCCCGCGGGCGGTGGAAAACCCGCTGCTGCTGGGCCCGCTGGCGGTGTGCCTGGCGGCGGTGCTGGTGGTCCTGCTGGCGTCTCCCTATTTTTACGGTGTGCTGAGCACCGGGCGTTCGGTGAAGGAGTCCCTGCGGATGGCGCTCCTGCTGGCGGCGGGGAAACCTCTGCGGGGCGTGCTGGCGGCGGTGTGCGTGTACGGAATGACCCTGGCGGCGGTGCTGGAATTTCCAATCAGCTTGGTGTATATGATCGTGCTGGGCTTTTCCGGTCCCTGCTTCCTTGCAAATTTTTTCCTCCGGACCGTCCTCCGGGATTACTGCCCGCCGGTGGAGGCAGAATAGCGCACATAAAAGAGACCAGTCCTCCCCGCGGTGGGAGAACTGGTCCCTTTTTCTTTATAACGCAAATCATGTCTGCCCGCCGTCCATCACAACGCGCAGTCCCTGTTCCTCCAACGCCGTTTTCATATCGGAGGGCAGCGCGAGCTTCGCTGTGCGGTAGCCTTTATAATAGACTCGCTTGGTTTTTCCGCTCTTCCGGACGGCATACACCCACAGACTGTAGGACAGCTTGTGATCCAGCTCCCACTGATTATAGTGCAGTTCCACCCGCTCGATTTCAGCAAGGGGGATGGGATACGGCACCCCTGTATTAAGCACCAGACATCCGTTTTCAAAGAAAAAGGCGCCTGCGCCGGAACGGTTCTTGAACCTGCTCCTTTTATAGACAAAGAAATAGACAATAAGGCCCAGGGCGGCAATATAAGGCACATAGAACAAAAACGAAAACATAACATGGCCTCCTGTTAGTGTGTATTGTTTTCCACCCTCATCCGCGCAGGGGCTCGAACGCCTCCCCGGTCATGAGGTCCTTCCAGGTGAAAGCGCCGCCGTCCGCAATCAGGTAGCTGTGGGGGGTTCCGTCCTTGGGCAGAGCCAGGGAGCCGGGGTTCAGATAGGTGTATCCGTCCCGGGGCTGCTGGATTGGAAGGTGGAAGTGGCCGCAGAGGAGGAAATCCCCGCGGCGGAGGGGCGGCGGGTTTTCCGGGCCGTAGTTGTGGCCGTGGGTGGCGAAGATGTCCAGGCCGTCCAGGGAGAAAAAGGCGTATTCGGCCATCATGGGGAACTCTAAAACCATCTGGTCCACCTCGGAATCGCAGTTGCCCCGGACGCACAGGAGCCGCTCCTTTACGCCGTTGAGCATGGACGTTACGGCAGGGGGGGCGTAGTCCTCGGGGAAGGGGTTGCGGGGGCCGTGGTAGAGCAGGTCGCCCAGCAGCACCAGACGTTCCGCCTTTTCCTTCTCAAAGGCGTCCAGCAGGCGGCGGCAGCAGGCGGCAGAACCGTGGAGGTCCGACGCGATCATCCATTTCATTCGCAAGCGCTCCTTTGTGTTTGATGGGCCGATTATATCACAGGGCGGCGGGTTTGCAAAGGGGAAATTCCTTGCATTCCCCGGCGGAGGATGCTATAGTTAAAGAAGTACATAGCGTGTACTTGACAGGAGGATTGGGAAAATGAGGGAAATGGGAAGAAAATTTTTGGTCTTATGTCTGGCCGCGGTTCTGACGCTGGCACTTTTGCCGGTACCGGCCAGGGCGGCGGTAATTAGCTCCGGATATGGTTCCTGGGGGACTTGGACGGTGGATGATACTGGAGTTTTGACCATCGACGGAACAGGAGAGATAGATGATGATACTGTTGCGAATATACCTTGGTTCAATGAGCGGAATATTATCCAGTCAATCAACATTACACCTGGCATAACCAGGATTGGAATGAACGCATTTTATGGATGCAGAAACCTGACCTCGGCAACGATTCCGGACAGCGTAACCAGTATTGGAGACGAAGCGTTTTCTGGATGCAGCAGCTTGACCTCCATCACGATTCCAGACAGTGTGACGAATATTGGAGCAAGCGCTTTCTGGAACTGTACCGGCCTGACCTCCGTGACGCTCCCCAGCAGCGCCGCCGCTATTGGAGACGGAGCTTTCACAAATTGCTCCAGTTTGACCTCGCTGACGATTCCAGAGGGCATAACCAGCATCGGCGTCAGCGCTTTCTCCGACTGCCCCCTGACCTCCGTAACGATTCCGGGCAGTGTTGTCAAGATTGGAAACAGTGCTTTCGCTCGTACAAATTTGACCTCCCTGACTATTTCGGAGGGGGTGGTCACAATTGGAGACAGTGCGTTTACGGGCTGTACCAGCCTGACCTCCGTGATGATTCCAGAGAGTGTGACCACAATCGAAGACTATGCTTTCAGCGATTGTGAAAACCTGACCTCCGTGATGATTCATGCCAGCATCACAAGCAATGGGGGATACATCTTTCTTGGCTGCCCGAAATTGCAAACCTTGGTCTGTACAGGCGACCGGCCCAAGGACCTCCCCGAAATGTTTCTGAATTCATCCGGCGCAAAGTACTATCCCTGGGACAATGAAACCTGGGGCGATGATGTTGGCGCCGCCTGGACCCCCTTCGGCAAGACGGAGCTGACCGTCTCCAAAATCCCGGCGGAGGCCCCGCATGAAATCACGGTCACTTCTTCCGTTATCCCGTTCAAGCCGGAAGAGGCGGTGAAAACGGAAAATTACACCTTTGACAGCACCTACACCGTTACAGCCGCCGCCGTCAGCGGGGACAGCATGACCGTGACGCTGACCCTTCAGGAGTCCGAAAGCGGTCTTGCGGCTCAGGCGGCGGGTTCCGGCCTCGAAATCAATCACGATGTTCTTGAGGCCGTGGAGCTGGACATGGATACGCTGACCGTCGTTAGGAGCACCAGCGTTTATGTCGATGCCGCGGACCCAGCAGACCCGCCGGCGCCGCCTGTTGACCCCGAGCCGGAGGAGCCCTCCACCCCCTCCAAAGCGCCGAACAAGGGCGGTTCCAGCAGCGGCGCGTTTCCCTGGGACAAACGGCCTGCCGCCGCGCCAACTGTGGAAGAGCTTCCGTTCCCTGTGGTGGTTCCCCCTCCGGCGGCGGACCCGGATTCCCCCTTCCAGGACCTTGTGAAAGAGGAAGAATATGTAAGCTGGGCGGAGCGCATCGACCCGCCCCAGTATGCCGTGGACCTCTATGACGCCCTGGTGGGCGGCTCCGGCGGTCCCGGCGCGGGCAGTTTCACTGAATTCCTGGTGGATGACGCCAGCTTTCAAGTTTCCCCAGTCTCGGCAGGGGAGTCCGGCGGCGGCTATGAGGTCCTGGAGGCGGAGACCATTACCCTCTCTATGCTGGAACCCTATTCCAGCGGCGGGGAGCCGGAAAACGAGGGCTTGACCTCCCTGATTTTCACTGATGATGATTTCTACTCCGTAGGCGTGGACGGCCGGGACAAGACCATCGACTACGGTGCGCTGAAGCTGGGCGACATCGTGAAGACGGAAACGTTTAACGGCGTCTTTGTCACCAGCGTTCCCAAGGGCGACGATTTCGACACGGTGAAAAAGGAGGTCAGCGGCTATATCGCAACGGTTTTCCAGGCGTTTGACAAGGACCATCCGGAGGTGTTCTGGCTCAGTGGAAAGTGTAAAATCCGCATCCTGAGCGTGCGGGATTCCAGCGGCGCGGCCAATGGATGCTTCTTCCTGGACCTGGCGGATAAGGAGGGGTTCAGCATGAAGGCCCCGGCGTGGACGGCTTCCGGCACGGTGGCGGACGGTATCCGGCGGCGGGATTCAGCGGTGGAACGCATCCTCTCCGCCGTGACTGGGGAGACCGTGCCGGAGAAACTGAGGGAGCTGAACCGGATTTTGACGGAGAGCAACGAATACAACACCACGGAGGACCTGACCACTATCGGCAACGAGCCCCACGAGTGCCTGAGCGCCCTGGAAGGACGAACTGGAACCAGCGGCCCGGTGTGCGACGGATATTCCCGGGCGTTCAAGGTGCTCTGCGACAAGCTGGGCATTGGCTGTGTGCTGGAGACGGGCTATGCGAAGCCTACAGTGGACAGCGTGGGAACGCTCCATATGTGGAACGTGGTGCAGGTAGGCGAGAATTGGTACGGAACGGACGTGACCTGGAACGATCCGATGGTGAAGGGCGTCAGCGGCGCGAAGTCCGGGAAGGAGAACGAGCGCTATCTGCTGGTTGGGGCCGGTACGGAAATCCGCGGCATGACATTCCGGGACTCCCATCCGGTGACGAACCGTGACGCAAAGGGCGGTGTATCCTTCACAAACGGTCCCAGCCTGAGCGCAGCGGCCTTTTCTGCGGCGGCGTATCAGAGCGGTGTTGCGGACCTTCCCTTTACCGACGTGGACGAGGGCGCGTGGTATTATGATGCGGTGGCCTATGTGCAGGAAAGGGGCTTGATGAACGGAGCCGGCGCAACAGCCTTCCAGCCCCAAGGGACCATCACCCGTCAGCAGATGTGGATGATTTTGGCCCGTCTCAGCGGCGTGTCCCCGGCGGACATGGCGGAGGCCCGTCAATGGGCGGTGAGCGGCGGCGTGTCCGACGGAACGAATCCCGGCGGTGCGGTGAGCCGTCAGCAAATGGTGTCGCTCCTGTACCGTGCGGGCGGCGGGACCAGCGGCAACGGAGAGGCGCTTGCGGGCTTCCCGGACAGAGGAAGCGTGGCCGGATATGCGCTGGACGCCTTTAGCTGGGCTGTGGAGAGCGGGATTGTGGCGGGAACGTCTGCCGGGACGCTTGACCCCAGCGGAACAGCGAGCCGGGCGCAGTTTGCGGCAGTGCTCCAGCGTTACTGCAAGGCCATTGGGCGGGCGTGAGCCTTCCGAAACAGAGAAGCGGTCAACCGGGGATTCCGGCTGGCCGCTTTTTCGTGGCAGGCGTTAGAAGAGATTGGCAGGGAGTCGGATATCCTCTTTAGGGACCAAGTCCCAGCGGAAGTCCGGAAGAAGGTCCACCGCCGTCCGGGGCCTGGCGGAGGGGTTGAAGCCAGCCAGATAAGCCAGGTTTCCCAGGATTTCCGGCGGCGTCATGCGGGACTGTAGGGAATCCAGGCCGGCGTCTGCGTTCCGTTTGGAAAGCCGCCGTCCGTCCGGGGCCAGGAGCAGGGGGAAGTGATAGAACTCCGGCGGCGTGAGGCCCAGGAGGTGATAAAGGAAAAGCTGCCTGGGTGTGGAGGAAAGCAGGTCTGCGCCCCGGACGACCTCGGTCACGCCCATGGCCGCGTCGTCCACCACCACCGCAAGTTGATAGGCGAACGTCCCGTCGGACCGCCGGAGGAGGAAATCCCCGCAGTCTTGAGACAGGTTTTCCTGGTAGGTTCCCATATGGCCGTCGGTAAAGCGCCAGTTCTCCGGCGGGACCCGCAGGCGCAGGCCGGGTGAACGGGTGCGGGCCCGCTCCTGTATTTGGGCGGGAGTGAGGCTCCGGCAGGTCCCGGCGTAGATGATCTGGCCGTCAGAGCGGTGGGGGGCGCTGGCGGCGTGGAGCCCGGCCCGCGTGCAGAAGCAGGGGTAGACCAGGTTTTGGGACTCCAGCGTCTTCAGGGCGGCTTGATAAAGGGCGGTACGCTGGCTCTGGCAGTAGGGGGCCTGGGGACCTCCGGTGAGCGGCCCTTCGTCCCAATCCAGGCCCAGCCAGGTCAGGTCAGCCAGCATCTGATTACAGTAGCGGGCAGGACAGCGGGCGGTATCCAGGTCCTCGATGCGGAGGACGACCCTTCCACCTTTCTGCCGCGCACTGAGCCAGGCCAGAAGACAGCAGAGGATATTTCCCAGATGAATCCGTCCGCTGGGTGACGGTGCAAAGCGGCCAACAGTGGGCATGACGCGGTCCCCCTCTCTCAAAGGAAAAACGGCCCAAAGACTGAGCCGTTTCCTGATAGTTCGCGTGACGGTGGGTTTACTCCATCGAGATGATATAGTAGTACACAGGCTGGCCTCCGAAGAGGACCATCACTTCCGCGCCGGGGCAGGCCTTTTGGAAGAACGCACCTGCCTCCTGGGCCTCGGCTTCCTGCACGTCTTCGCCAAAGTACAGAGAGATAAACGACGCTCCCCGTTCCGCCGCGTCCGCCGCCAGTTTTTCCAGAAGGTCCTTCAAGGAACTGCCGGTGCCGAACAGCTTGCCCTCTTCCAGCGCAAGGAAATCCCCTTCCTTGATAGCGAACCCATCAAAGTCGGAATCTCGGGCGGCGTACGTGATTTGGGCCGTGGTGACGCCGGAGAGGCTTTCCGTCATGGCGCCGGTGATGTCCTGGGGGTCTGGAGCGTCAAAGTCCACGTTCATCATGGCGGTGATGCCCTGGGGGACGGTCTTGGTGGGGATGACGACCACATTTTTTTCTGTCAGGGCGGCGCACTGCTGAGCGGCCATGATGATATTCCCATTGTTGGGCAGGATGAACACCGTCTCTGCCGGAATCTGGTTCACGCCCTCTAAAATACTCTCGGTGGAGGGATTCATGGTCTGTCCGCCAGAGACCACGCCATCTGCGCCCAGGTCCCGGAAGACAGTGGCCAGGCCCTCCCCCGCACAGACAGAGAGAAAACCGTATTTCTTCTCCGGCGGGGCTACA